>JAFMRP010000329.1 GCA_017354095.1 Ktedonobacteraceae bacterium | reverse complement strand
TGCCCGCAATTGCCGTTATGACCGCCTGGGCTGGTCTGGGCTTTAACTTTGTCATTACGCTGGCAGGTATGCAGGCTATTCCAGAGGAACTGTATGAGAGCGCGGCCCTGGATGGTGCGAATCGCTGGCAGATCTTCAGGCACGTTACGCTGCCGCTGCTGTCTCCTATTCTGCTCTTCCTTCTTGTGGTAAACACGATCCAGAGCTTTCAGGCGTTCACGCAGTTTAATGTGCTGATGAACGGCGAGGGGCCAGGTGGCTCAACCAATGTCTTTGTTTATGCCACGTTCCGCTCATTCTGGCTGGATCACCGTTACGGCTTTGCCTCGGCCATGTCGATTGTCCTTTTCGTGATTTTGCTGGCGTTGAGCGCGGTACAGTTCTTTGGCCTGGGCAGAAAGGTACATTATCGATGACGCTCACTCTCTCCCTTAAGAGCATAAAAACGCTTTTTCTCTATATCATCCTGGTCGTGGTAGCGCTGATCCTGCTCTTCCCGCTGTTCTTTGCCCTGTCCCTTGCCCTGCAGGGGGCGACTACTACGCCGCGGCTCATTCCCGATCTGACAAATCTCGATTGGAGCGTTTTCGCGACTGCCCTGGTCCGGCAGCCCGACCTGGTACGCTGGATCATCAATTCGTTTGTTGTCTCTACCATCGTAACGGTTGCTGTCCTGGCTACCTCTGCGCTGGCTGCCTATGCGTTCTCTCACCTGGAATTCTGGGGCAAGCAGTTCTTCTTCATCGTTGTCCTGGGAACGCTGATGATCCCCTTTGAGGCAACGATTGTGCCAAATTATTTACTAATTTCGCGCCTGGGCTGGCATGACAGCTATCAGGGACTGGTGGCGCCTTTTCTGGCCAATGCCTTTGGCATTTTTCTGCTGCGCCAATACTTTTTAACTATTCCTCGCGAATTGCACGAGGCTGCTGTGCTGGACGGCTGCGGACGAACACGCTATCTATGGAGCTTTCTGCTGCCGCTCTCGCGCCCGGCTCTGGCGACGCTGGGCCTGTATACCTTTCTCTCCACCTGGAATCAGTTCTACTGGCCGTTGCTGGTGACCGATTCCTCTCCGTGGCGTACGACGCAGATCGGTATTTCGATCTTTCACGATAACGAGGCGCTGGTCCTCAATCTACAGATGGCGGCCACGCTGATAATTCTTATTCCAACCCTTATTCCGTTGATCTTTGGTCAGCGTCAACTGGTACGCGGGTTGACCGCTGGCATACTCAAAGGTTAGATCCTTTAGGAGGATTCTCAAAATGAGATATGTAAAACATATCTTGATGACACTATTTGTGCTTATCTTGCTGGCCGGCTGTGGGGGCGGCAGCAATACTACGTCATCTCAGCAGCCCAAAGCGGGGGTGACTCCACCGGCAGTAACGCCCGTACCTCAGAAGCCGGGAACCACGAAGGTCACGTTCTGGTATGGCCTGGGTGGACACAATGGCGACGTTGTGCAGACACTCATCAACAAATACAATCTGAGCCAGAACAAATATTATGTTACGGGTGTCTTCCAGTCATCATATGATGATACGCTGAGTAAATTTAATGCCTCGCTGAGCGGCCAGGAACTACCAAACGTTGTCCAGATCTACGATATCGGCACACAGCGTATGATCGATACGAAGAAAATTGTGCCTGTGCAGGACCTGGTGAACCGCGATGGCCTGCAGAGCGCGGTTGATGACCTGGAGCCGGCGATTCGCAGCTACTATACCATCGGCGGCAAACTCTATTCGATGCCGTTTAACTCCTCGACTGCGGTGATGTATTTTGATAAAAACACCTTCCGCCAGGCGGGCCTGGATGTCAATAAAAAGTCCTGGACTTACGATGAACTGCTGGATGCTTCAAAGAAACTGACCAAAAAAGATGCCAGTGGCAAAGTTACCCATGCCGGTACGGTCTTCTACGACTATGCATGGCTTTTCGAACAGGAACTGGCCATTCACAATGCCCTGCACTCCTCGCCTGACAACGGTCGCAATCAGCGCGCAACGAAATATGTCTTTAACAACGACGCCGGCGTGCAGTGGTTGGATTTCCAGAAGAAGCTGATCGAGAGTGGCGCGATGTACTTTGGCGCCAATGGCGAGAACTCGGACTCGGCAGCCTTCCTCAATGGCCAGGCTTCGATTACGTTCGGCTCTATCGCTTCGCTGCGCGGCTTTGTTGATACGGCGAAGAAGAACGGTGGCAAAGTGGACGTTGGCGTTGCCTATATGCCGCGCCAGGCGAGCGCTCAGGGCCGCAATATTATCGGCGGCGCCTCGCTCTGGATTACCAGTACAGGCACAAAAGAGCAGCAAGAGGGTGCCTGGGACTTTGTGAAATATACGATGCAGCCGGATATCCAGGTCTTCTGGTCCTCCAATACCGGCTACGTGCCAACGCGTGTCTCTGCCTACAATACGTCGGCCATGAAGGATACGCTGAAGCAGTACCCACAGTTCCAGGCGGCTATCGACCAGATTCGAGCCGCTCCAACCACCGTCGTCGACGCGGGTAGCGTCACCGGCAATATGCTCAGTGTCCGTGACTACATCCAGCAGGCGACGGACGACTACCTGAGCGGGCGCACCAGCAGCGCGAAGAGCGCTCTGGACGGCGCTGTCAATAAGTCTAACGAATCGCTCGAAGAATACAACACTGCCCTGCAATAAAAACCCCTTTCGCTCCTAAGAGGAGGCACGAAGTTTCATCTCTCGTGCCTCCTGCCTCTTTTCCCTCAGACGTCTCGTGTGTTTACATTAATCCATCGAATAAAGGCTCGCGACAAAACGATCCCACATAAACTCTGGCAGCACATGCTGGACACGTGGCAGCACCTTTGCCAGCAACCCGACTTTATACCTCTTACGTGGGCGAGGGACTGTGGCCGCTTTGAGGATCACCTGCGCGACCTGCTCCGGCTTGAGAATGAGCCTGTTTGAGCTTTCTCCCTGGCGCAGGGTCTTGAGAACACTCTCTCGGAATTTCGCGTAGGGACTGTTCTGATCACCCTGGCAAAACAATGCCTCCTCGACCCTGGTAAAATTGGTCGAGACGCCTCCCGGCTGGATCGTGATGACATCAACTCCGAACGATTTTATCTCGTAGCGCAGAACATCCGATAAGCATTCAACCGCGTGCTTGCTCATGGTATAGGCACCGGTCCCCATCATCGTGACCAGGCCCGCGACGGAACTGACGTTGATGATGCGGCCCCAACCTTTACGGCGCATGCCCGGCAGCACCATCTGACTCATGCGCAGTGGCCCGAAAACATTCGTTTCAAACTGCTGGCGCACGGCTGTCAGTGCCAGTTCTTCCAACGGACCCGCCTGAGAATATCCCGCGTTGTTCACCAGGATATCAACACCTCCATGTTTCGCTTCGATGACCTCCACGGCATCCGTCATCGATTGTTCATCGGTCACGTCAACATACAGAGCATGACAACCCAGGGCCTGTATTTCTGGAAACGCCTCCCGGCGACGCACCGTACCATAGGCGACGTAGCCTTGTTCGGCGAACAACTGTGCCGTTGCCTTGCCGATACCACTCGATGCGCCTGTGATGAGAACAACGGGCTGTTTCATATAAAACACTCCTTCTTTTCCTTTTGACTATTTCCTCCCGGCTGTTCAGAGTGTAAACTTTAGAGTATACCCGAAGGTCAAGTACTTCTTATGAGGAGGCATCCGTGTTCATCGGTGAACTGGCAAAAAAAACTGGCTTAACGTCTCACACCATTCGCTTTTATGAAGAGGAGGGACTGCTGGATGAGCACCACGTCCGGCGCGGCGCAAATAACTATCGCTACTATTCTCTGGAAGCAGTCGAACGCCTCATGCTTATCAAACAGGCCCAGTCAACCGGCTTTACCATAGCGGAACTCAAAGAACTGGCCGAAGCCTACGATGCGGGTTCGCTGACGAAAGAGCAGCAGGTGGCGTCTCTCCGCCGGAAAGTCGCCGATATCAGCAGCAGAATCGCGGAATTGCAACAACTTCAAACATCCCTCCTCGGCAAATTAGCCCTGATGGAGCAGGCAGAACCAACATCTGCCCCTCAAGACCACGGCGCAGATTGAGTGTAAAGAGGCGCACATCTCGTCCACACCTGAGCTGTCAAGATAAAGCGCAGGCTCTAGAAATGCTGTTAACTCTGCTGCCAGTGGGACAGTATCTGCCTATGTCGAAGCGCATTGGTCCTAATAGATAATAGGAAGATACAATCTGCTGAGATCCCATCTACCGTTAACATCGCTCAACAAGCCCTATTACCATCCAGTATGCGCGATGATGTGTATTATTCACTGCGCGATGCAATCCCCGATTTCGACAAAATCCCACCATCATAACGCGCCGCCCGGAGAAAGCAGAGTATCGAAATGGCGCTCCGGGTCGTGTCACCCTGGTAGCCGCCATGAAAAAAGAGCATGGTGGCTCGCAATGACAAAGCTCGCTTAACGAAGGAGAAGGAGGCTTATAATGCCAGCTGAACATGAGAAACGCAGTCAGGCCGGTCGTAAGGGCGGAGAGGCTGTAAGCCGCGAGCAACACCAGAAGGCAGGGCGCATGGCCCATCAGAAGGGCAACGCCCACGAATGGAATAGCGAAGAGGCCCGCCAGGCTGGTAGTAAGGGCGGCCATGCTGCCCACGAGAAGGGCACCGCTCACGAATGGAACAGTCGAGAAGCTCGCCGGGCCGGCAGCAAAGGCGGCCATTCCAGAAATAGCTAGCTTAAGAGCAGCATTAAGCACGTTTTCTGCCTCTTTGTCAACCATGGAGATGTTTACCACATCTCCATGGTCTTTTGAACAGTTTTTCATTCCTCCCACGTTCCAGCCTCTCTAAGCGTTGCCCGCATCAAGTGATGAGTGTACGTTGCGATCTGCCTGGGTGAATAGGGTCTTTCCTGCTCAAGCCACCACACAACAGCTTCAATGAGTTGCGCGCTGACGAGATTGGGTAGGAAACCACTCGCGAAAATATGCTTCTCTGCAACATGTAGATTGCTGATCGCTCCCACCAGTGCCTGGACACGCGTGCGCAGCATTTCAGCGATAAATGTGCGCATTCTGGTCACGAACCAGGTACTCCCTTTCTTGCCTAAGAGTGCGCGATAAAGCCGCTCATATTGCGCGAAATGATCGAACATCTTCACCCATGGTTCCGGCGTGGCCTGTCCTTCTGGAACCTTTTGAAAGAGCTCTCCCCATGGGTCCGCTGGCGGGTGAGAGCCAAGGCGATCAATCACAGAGCGGCGGAGCGGGTCGATCTCATGCGTGACTGTGGTTATCATTTCCTCGAAGATTTTCTCAACCAGGTCATACTTATCTTGATAATGGCGATAGAAGGCCGCCCGGCTGACCATCGCTCGCTCAGCGATCTCTCCTACGGTAATGGCGTCGAAGCTGCGCTCTTCAATCAAAGCAATCAGCGCCTCTCGCAAGAGTTTCTGTGTGCGTCGTACCCGCAAATCGCTGGAGTTTTGAGACAATTTGCGCCTCCTGTCACGTATGTGACGTTTTTGCTCACTTGCACCTTGTTTCCCACCCGCAAGAAGGGTACCCTTGAAACAAGACAACCTGTCACGTTTCAAAAATTGTGTCACACAAGTACTTTGCTGTCAATTAGCCTCCCCAAATGGGCATTGACAAATGATCGCGTGGTACACCTGGCTCTTGCCCTCGGGAAATGTAGGGCCACCCCTTGCAGGTGGCCGGCTCGCGCGGCGGGCTTTCAGGTGGAGATGTTTTGGAAGACGGTCGTGGTGGTTCTGTAGGGGCAGGGGCAGGGAGGAGCAGGGCGGGGCCCTTGAGGCTGCCCGTCGTGCCCTTGGTCTCTCTTCCCGAAGACGTCTCGTGGGATTGCACTTAAAACAGCCAAGATGTAGAAAGAAAGGAGCCCGAAGATGGCTCAAGAACAGATACCAGTGTTGATTGTAGGCGCTGGCGGAGCCGGCTTATCACTCTCGCTCTTGCTGCGCCAGCAGGGGATTCAGTCGTTACTGATCGAGCGGCGCGCCGATATATCATGGTATCCACGCGCGCGTTCTCTCAATTTTCGGACAATGG
>JAFMRP010000328.1 GCA_017354095.1 Ktedonobacteraceae bacterium | reverse complement strand
CCGCGCGGGCAGGAACGCTCGCGATCCCCCTGGTACGCATGCTGACGGAGCGTGTCGAAGGTGACGCGCGGAAATTCGTTCATTGGGGAGCCACGAGCCAGGACGCGATCGATACGGCCCTGATGCTCCAGATGCGCGCCGGGATTGGCCTACTTGAGGCCGGGCTGCTGAGTCTCTGCTCCGCGTGCGCCACGCTCGCCGAGCAACACCGGCATACGCCGATGGCCGGGCGCACGCTGCTGCAGCAAGCGCTGCCGATCACCTTTGGCCTCAAAGCGGCACGCTGGCTGGCGCTCGCGACGCGCCAGGTGCAGGCGCTGCGCACACGGCGGGATTATGTACTGGCGGTGCAGCTGGGTGGTGCTGCCGGGACGCTTGCTTCTCTTGGGGACAAAGGCCTTCAGGTCATGGAATCGCTCGCTGAAGATCTGGGGCTTCCCGCGCCAGATCTGCCCTGGCATACCGAGCGCGACCGCGTTGCCGAGATCGCTACTCTGCTCGGCGTGATCGCCGGGGCGATGGCGAAGATCGCAAGCGATGTGGTCCTCCTCGCGCAAAGCGAGGTTGGCGAGGCGTCTGAGGGTGCCGTGCCGGGAAAAGGAGGCTCGTCGGCCATGCCGCACAAGCGCAATCCGATTGATGCAACCAGCGCGCTCGCGGCGGCGCGGCTGGCAGCCGGAGAGGTGCCAGTGATTCTCTCCGCGATGGCCCAGGAGCACGAGCGTGCTGCCGGGGGATGGCAGGCAGAATGGGTGGCGATCCCTGATCTTTTTCGCTTTACGGCGGGTGCGGTTGAGAGAGTACGGGGAGCGGTTGCCGGTTTAAAGATCGATCCTGTACGCATGCGAACCAACCTTGACCTGACCGGTGGGCTCAATATGGCCGAGTCGTTGACGATGGCGCTCGCTCCACGCATAGGCAGGCCCGAGGCGTATCGTATCGTCCAGGCCGCCTGTAATCGCGTCACGGGATCGGAAAAAAGCCTTCGCCAGGTAGTCCTGGAGGATGCCCAGGTGCGTGCCATCCTCTCACCGGAGGAGATCGACCGGACGCTCGATCCTGGAGGCTATCTGGGTAGCGCGCAGCTATTTATCAATCGAGCCCTCGATGCCTACCATAAGGTCCGATAGTATATCCCCCGGCAGCGAGCCAACCAGATCTGGCTCGCCACCGGGGGATGGTATGTTCTCGGGACAGCACGCTATTTTTGGGGCTGTGCTGCTACAACGTTGCCGCAGAGGATAGGATCGGTATCTGTTGGTGAGCCAACCTTCTCCGTGCGATGCACATTGATATACCATCCCTGAGCAGGGATCTGTGTGACGTTCGGAAGCACCGTGACCGACGATGCATTCCCCCGCCCATCAGCCGTGAGCGTAGTGATGGGGTGAATCGCATTTCCGGGCGCCTGCATCTGGCAACTTCCGGCATGAATATGCGCGGCGTGCTTCGAGTTCGGCTCCAGGCCATGCACGTTCAACACGACCGTCATGCTGCCATTCTCGATGGAGAGGCTGGATTCACCAAAGGCCGACTGGCTGTTGGTGGGAGCGGTGCCCAGTGGGACGTACATTTGCTGCACGGTTTTTTCAGTGGTCGGAAGCTCGCCACAGGAGAGCACAATCTGATCATTCGTGCCTGTCCCAGATTCTGGCCCATTGTGGACCCTGATCGCCCAGTTGCCGTTGGGCAGCCCATTCTGGTATGTATTGGAAAGTGTGGTCGTGGCTGTGGCATTGCCATTCTCATCGGCACTCAGCTCAGTGAGCGGCTGCACCACGTTGCCTACGCTGGTACAGTCCCCCTGGTGAATGTGGCTGGCGTGCTTGCTCTTTGGCAACAGGCCCGACATGGTCGTGGTAACGGTGATTTTTTTTGTGGTCGGATCCCATTTCAGCAGGGCGGTACCGCCGGGTGCGTGAACCAGCTGAGCCACGGCCTGCTGCATCCCCTGTGCATTTGATGTAGTAGGACTGGCGACCGGCGCCATGGTCATGGTGGGGCTGGCAACAGGCGTCATGGTAGATGCCTTACCAGCAGAAACACTGGTGTAGAGATAAACGAGCAGTGCCACCAGCAACACATTGACCAGTACGCTTATTACTGCTACTATCGATAGCAATCGACGCATATAATACTCCTTCATGTGTTAGATCTCACGTCGCTCATGCAGGGCGATTATCCTGTCTGTTGGTGTGGCTGCTCTAAAGATACAGTCGGCACCAGACAGGTCCCTGAAGAGGATTGTATTTCTTCATAGAGTGTAACTGTAATCGCGAGAGGTTACATCAGCAAAAGAGTATATTATGCTATTGTATATATTTCTGATAGCTTTACTTAAAAGGGACGCTCCCTGGTAGCTGAAAAGGTATGAGGAGTGTTCGGGAGGAAACGACTAAAAACATCAATTGCTCAATGCATTTTAGCCAATACTGATGAATAACTGAACAATTGTATCCTTGACCGTAATGATTTTTGATAGGTATACTTGCCCTTGTAGTCAGTTGCGCCATCGATTTCCTGTCATCACCCTGTTTAGTAGAAAAGCTCCTCCTCGAAGCTGGCGGATAGTTCTGTTCTTTTGAAGTTAAACCGGGAGGATATACAATTGAAACATATTTTTCATGCGTCGTTCCCAGGCACACGCACGATAGGGAGAATGCTCCTTGTGTGCCTGCTGGCGGGCTTCACCTGCTTTCTGACGGCCGCCTCGCAGCCTGTTCACGCGGCCTCCAATGGTACCGGTGTCACCGTCGATGCCCGCAGTTCGCTGGGGCGTATCCCCTCCACCGCGATTGGCGTCAACAACGCTGTCTGGGATGGAAACCTTCTGGATGCCGGCGTGCCTGGCCTGCTGTCCGCCAATGGTGTGAAGGTCATGCGCTATCCTGGCGGCTCGACCTCAGATGTGTATCACTGGCAATCGAACACGACCGAGCCAAACCAGAGCTTTGCCAATCCCAATAATACGTTTGATGCTTTTATGGGCGTTGTGCGAGCGACCGGCGCGCAGGCAATGATCACGGTCAACTACGGCTCGGGCACGCCGCAGGAGGCCGCCAACTGGGTGCAGTATGCCAACAAAGGTCGTCCGGGCTATAGCGGTCCGGTCCCAACGTATCCGGGTGGCAGCAGTACCGGCCAGCATTATGGCATCAAGTATTGGGAGATCGGCAATGAGCTGTATGGCAACGGCACCTATGGCGCTACATGGGAGTTTGATGTTCATAGCCAGGGCCCGGCCACCTATGCCAACAATGTCGTCGCTGATAGCCAGGCCATGAAGGCCGTCGATCCAGGCATCAAGATAGGGGTAGTGCTGACCGCGCCGGGGAACTGGCCCGATGGCGTGACCAGCGCCTCGTCTCCGCAGCCCTGGAACGATACCGTTCTGCCCATCGCCTGCTCTTCTATCGATTTCGCCGTTATCCACTGGTACGCGCAGGGACCCACGGGCGAGTCCGATGCGGGCCTGCTGGCGGCACCGCAGAACGGCGAAAACACCAGTGTCAGCTCCACGCCCGGCATCGCCAGTATGATATCCACCCTGCGTTCCAAAATCAATCAGTATTGTGGCGCGCATGCCAGCGCGGTGCAGATCATGGTGACGGAAACCAACTCGGTCTCCTTTAATCCTGGCAAACAGACGGTGAGCCTGGTCAATGCGCTGTTCCTGGAAGACAACTACATGAGCTGGCTGGAGAATGGGGTGGCCAACGTCGATTGGTGGACGACGCACAATGGCGCGGTTGGCGGCACGAATAACAGCCCCTCGCTCTTCGGCAATACCCAGTATGGCGACTATGGCATGCTGTCCAATGGTGGCTGTGCTGGCCCTGATATCTGCGAGCCGCCAGCGGAGACGCCCTTCCCGACCTATTATGGCCTGCAGATGCTTACCCATCTCGGCAAGGCGGGAGATACAATGGTCCGTGCCAGTTCTGGCAACGGCCTGGTCACCGTACACGCGGTCAAGCAGGCAAACGGCCACCTGGCTATCATGCTGATCAACAAGGACCCGAATGCGACCTATAGTGTGACGTTGTCGCTGCGCGGGTTCGAGGCGAACGGCACCGCGAAGGTGTATCGCTACGGGAAGGATAGCACGGCGATTACAACGAGCACGCAGCCGGCGCACGGCGCGAAGCTCACGCTCTCGGTCGCGCCCTATTCGACGAGTACCGTGGTGCTCTCGTGATGCTCCTGAGGTAGCCGCATAGAAGAAAAAAAGGCTATTCCGCATAAATGGTTGAAGGCGATTTCTGAACAAGGTGTGGTCTTCTCATTGCACTGATTTCCAGGGAAACACGCTCCGACTCTCTGCTTAAACCAGACTGATTAAGCAGAGAGTCGGAGCGTATTTCTGCTTATCCATGAAGCGATGTGACCTATTTCATAGATAGATGCGGAAATAGGGATGTATCTTTAAACACAGCATGGAGAACTCAAAACACATCGGACAGTGGCGGACCGATCAAATGCTCGAAACCCAGGAAGAAGAAAGACAAAAGGAGATAAGCATAGACATGGAAATGGCAAGCCTCACAACAGAAGCGCAGCTACTCATCGATCGTGACCAACTAGGACTTCCTCTAGAAATATATGGTCCTCCAACGGCCTCAATCCTTACTGGAGGCATTTGTGCGTTGGTGTTCACTGTCTCTGTCGCAGGGTTCAGCCTCTACGTTCTTGTCTGGAACCTTGTTCGCACACCCTTTTCGTGGTCTATCATCGAGCTCAACAGCGGTTTTCTCTTCGGTTTATCCACGCTCATCCTGGTTCTCTTCGGTTTATCTATTTTTGTCTTCCGAAACATCTTCAGGGCCATCTCCGACCGCGACAGGCGCGTCGTTCTTTGCACCCATGGAGCTGCTGTTCTTCAGGGAAGGAACTCCGAGAGCTTCCGCTGGCAGGAGGTGTTGACGATCTTCGCCCTTTCCCGCTACAAGGCACGTCCCATCTACACGGTCCATTGCCACGATGGACGGAAATTCGTGTTCCAAGATCTCTCTGGCATTGAGCAGCTCGCTGAGAGCATTAACGTTCAAGTTGCGCGTGCAAATCACTCTTGAGTGGAGGGACTCTGGAACGTTCTGCTTCGTGTTCACTTGATCGTTTTCAACCGCACAGAGGAAGAAAGGTATGCCTGAGTGAATGGCGTTTTTAACCGCTGGTCCAGATGGTTATTTTCCTCTCAGAAGGTCATTTATTCCATGTCGTTTCTCTCGATGGGGAGCGGTTTCTCCAAATCTTCAATGATCCATTCCTGAGTTTTACCCAAGATTTCGCAGTAGTTTAACCCAATTTACTAGCGGTTCCCACGGACGACGCGGCGAGATTTGCGTACCACTGGTGAGCGCGGTTCCCACGGACGACGTGAGCGGGGTTTGCGCCCAAATAGGGAGCGAGGTATTGGAGCAGGCATCGTTTCCGCGAACTTTTTGCCTGCCAGCAAAGCTCCCTTACGATTACCTCCAGCTCCGTCACGAAAGATCTCCATCCAGTACCTACGACTGCTCCACGCAGGCCCATTAAAGGTCGTATGGTCGTGGAGGTATATGATGACTCCAAAGGGCAGAATAATCAGCCCACAAAAGATCAACAAAGCGAACAGCGAGCTCACAGGTTTCTCCCTTTTGATTGTCTAATCGGCGTATTTCCTTATTCCCCTCTAACGAGCTATCCCCCTTTACTCCGAAGAACGTTGAGATGAGGCCATATTCAAATTGCGGGGTAGTGCTAGAACAAACAGGGCAATGGGAGCAGCGAGAGGAGGCGTTTCTCTTGCTGGACGAAGGACGGTCGTTGTGGAAAACGGCAAGGCGACATAAACAGGCGTAAAAACACCGACACCCTGAAGGTGTCGGTGTGTCCCACTGGGGAGTTCTGGCGGAACCGACGGGATTCGAACCCGCGATCTCCTGCGTGACAGGCAGGCATGTTAGGCCACTACACCACGGCTCCTGATGTGCTTGAGTACGCTTGCGCGTGGCTCTTGCGTGCTTCAAATGATAACAGACCGCCGCTTTGCTGTCAACACTTTGCTCAACCAATTTTCCTCGTTCCCCCGCTCCGCAATCC
>JAFMRP010000327.1 GCA_017354095.1 Ktedonobacteraceae bacterium | reverse complement strand
AACGTTGGGCGATGTATCAACCGTATAGTGATCGCCCAGAATAGCGAACTCTTTGCTGATATGCCCCAGCAGGCGCCCATAGTGATCGACGATGTTGAAATCCCACTCCTTGAAGTCACCCTGGATGTGAAAAACCATCCCATCTCTGCTGGCTACTTCAAAAAGATCCCCATGCATCGTCTCCTCCTGGCGCTTCCGAATGGTCGCCAGCTCTTGCCCATCCTTGCTGATCGTGTACTCCCTCGTGTAGGCAAACAGCTTCTGCTTGACGTGCGCTACCTCTTCACCACTGTTGCGATCCCGAATGGAAAAACTATCGGCAATATGGAAAAGCTTTCCATCTACCTCGTAAACCACATTCCCGGAATCATCTCGCACGACAAAGTCGTCCCCAAGGCTCAAAACACGCTCTTTGATATGATAACGCATGAAACTACCTCTCCATATAATAGCTATTCGGTACATCTGCAATGGTATGCCACAATCAATGTCTATTTTACGACAATATAAGGCCCCGGTGTGAAGTCGCTACCTTTAAGGACTACAAAGAAAAATAGGTAGTTTTACTAATGGACATGACAGTAGAATGGAATTTATACTGATATTACGCGTGGTATCACACTTTGCGATACTATGCTTCTCGAATATCGCGTGCGCTGGTAAGCTCTCAGCGCTCTCTCGAATCGGCTGCTGAGTATGTTGCGATAGTGGTAGTAGAAAGGATCTCCATGGCCGGCGAGAATATCGAACACACTGCCGAGAACAGGCGGGCCGATCGGATCCGTTTGCTGTGGCCCTGGTGGCTCGTTCTGATCTCCTGGGGCGTAATCCTGTATATCAATATCGCGGGCTTGCATTCTCCACTTGACCACGATTACTTACTATCGGCCAGTCACCTCCCATGGTGGCTGGCCTTTTTCTTCTTCTTTCTCTCCTGGCCACTGATGGTCATGGCCATGATGTTGCCTTCCACTCTGCCCGTAATGGCACTCTCCGGGCTCCGTCCTGCCCGGTTCAGCCAGCTTGCCTATATCCTGGCCTACCTGGCCACCTGGCAGATCTTCTCCGTTGGTGCATTCGTCGGCGATACACTGCTCCATCAACTGGTGAAGCGCTGGCTCTGGTTGGCGCTGCATCCCTGGTACATCGCTGCCGCGCTGCTGCTGCTCGCCGGAGCGTTCCAGTTCAGCCCGCTCAAAAAGACCTGCCTGGCGCGCTGCAGCTCCAATAGCACCACTGGACATGCCTGGCGCTCAGGGTGGCGCTACGGCTGGTCCTGCGTCGCCTCCTGCTGGATGCTAATGCTGCTGATGTTCGCTAGCGGCGGTAGCGTACTGCTCATTATGGCCGCGCTGACGCTGGTTGCGCTGCTGGAGAAAAGCACCACAGACATCGTCTGGATCAGACCACTAATAGGCACAACGCTGCTCCTGCTGGGCCTGCTACGCCTGCTGGCTTTCTGGTAGATCCCAATTTTTAGCCAACCGATGTACAAGTTAGCGGGGTCCAGGGGCAGCGCCCCTGGTGGGGGTACTTCTTCTCCGACCGCCTGACCGCGTAGCGGGAACGCCTTGCCGTCAGATGACGCGAAGCGTAGCTGCGCAGCAGCGTTTCTGACGGAACCTTTCAAGAGGCTGCGCAGCAGCGTTGGCGGTCGGAATAAGAGCAGGGGGTGTCCCCAATCTTTCACCCCCTTGCCGCCGCAGGTGATTCCTTCCCGCCAGATGGCGCTAGCACCGTTTCTGGCGGAATACCAAGGGTCTTCCTTGCAGACGGCCTGGGCGAAGCCAGATGCGGAAGCATCGTTGGCCGTCTGGATAAGAGGCCGGCAGAAAAAACCTGCACATGGTGTTAGCCAATTACCAGAAGTGTGAATAAAAACACAGAAAATTGTCGAGCATTTTCTACTGTGTTATACTGACCTCGCGTCACGTAAAAAAGGCGAGCAAGATAGCGCTGCGCCTGTACAGTGAGCCTGCGTATATATACATGGAGCGGCTAGCTGTGAGCTCTCGGCGCACTACCAGCGTGTAGAATAACTGTAGAAGATAATACGCCAAAGAGAGATAGATCATGACGGTGACTGTGCAAGAGATAACTGATCAGGAGCAATGGAACAACTTTTTGGCCAGCCAGCCAATGAGCCATTTTTTTCAGACCTACGAATGGGGAGAACTGAACAAATACCTGGGCGGAGATATCTATCGCCTGGGAGCTTTTGAAGATGGCAGGCTGGCCGGCGTTATGCTCATCGCTACCGCTCGTGTACCCCTGCCTGGCCTGAAGCTCACATGGCTCTATAGCGCGCGCGGACCCGTGGTAGAGCGCCCGGATTCGCCCGCGCTGCCGGCGTTGATCGCGCACGCGCATCGCGTTGCGCGCAAAGAAAAGGCCGTTGTGCTGCGTATCGAGCCAAATATCGCCGACGACGATCCACAGATGGATACCTGGATAGACGTCTATCACAAGCTGGGCTTTCGTAACAATCCCGTCTCGGTCCATGGCCGTCGTAGCTGGGTGCTCGATATTCGCCCCACCCCTGAAAAACTCCTGGCCAGCTTTAAAATGACCTGGCGGCAGAATGTCCGCTCTGCGGAGCGCAAAGGTGTGGTGATCCGCGAGGCGAGCAGCGACGCCGATTTCGATGCCTATTACAATCTGCTCCAGATGACCAGCGAACGTGACGCTTTTTTCATCCATAGCCCGGACTATCACAAAGAGATCCTGCGCTACTTCGGCAGTAAAGGTGACGCGGTCCTCTACCTGGCAGAACACGAAGGTGAGGCTATCGCCGCCAAGGCCCTGATCCGTTTCGGCGACTGGTGCTGGGATATGTTTGGCGCGACCTCCAGCCACAAGCGCAATCTGAAGCCCGCCTATCTGCTGCAATATCGCTGTTTCCTGTGGGCGAAGGAGAAGGGCTGTAACTATTTCGATTTTCGTACCATCCCCGAAATACTGGAGCCGGGTGAGGAGATGTGGGGCGTCTACGAATATAAAAAAGGCTTTGGCGGCTTCTCACGCATGAATATCCCCACCCAGGACTATGTGTATCGGCCGCTCTTCTACAATGTGTGGCGCAAGCTGGTGGAACTGCGCCGCGCCAGGCGCCAGAAGGAACGCCGCAAGATTGAGATGGAACGGGCGTCTCGCGGCTCTGGCAGCAAAGAGCAGAATCAGGAGCAAGAAAAGCAAGGGCAGGAGCAGGAAAAAGCCAGGCTCTAAATCTGGCCGCACGAAAGCGGCCCTGGGAGGATTGTATTGATGGAAGCTCGTATCATTACCGACCGCCAGCAGTGGGACGATTTTATCGCGTCGTCAACTTGCTGCAACATTACACAATCATATGAATGGGGCACGCTGGGAAAACGGCGCGGCGATGATGACGTGTTGCCCATAGGCGTTGTGGATACCGACGGCCGCCTGTGCGCCGCTATGCTGGTGCTGGCCGGACGCGTCCCGACGCTGAAACAGCTCTATTTCTACGCTCCACGTGGTCCCGTGATCGATGATCCCACTTCGCCCGCTCTGACCACTCTGCTGGACTTTGTCAAAGCCGAGGCCCGCAGACGCCGCGCTTTCATGCTGAAAGTCGAACCAAGCGTAGAGGATGGTGATACACGCTGGCTGACTGCACTGCGCCAGCACGGATTTCGCACCATACCATATTTCTCGCATCCGCGCCACGAGTGGGTGCTGGACATTCGACCCGAGGAAAAAGAACTGCTGGCCGGGATGAAGGAGAAATGGCGCTACAATATTCGCCTGGCGGCCCGCAAAGGCATTACTGTGCGCCGCGGCGAAGGCCAGGCCGACATCGACGCCTTCTACCGCATCTATCAGACGACAAGCCAGCGAGACCAGTTCTTTATCCATAACAAAGATTTCTATCAGGATGTCTTGCGCCTGTACAGCCAGGACGACCGCGCCGTGCTTTTTATGGCGGAATATGAGGGTCAGCCGATTGCGGCAACCATAACGCTTTGCCTGGGACGCTGGAGCTGGTATATGTATGGCGCTTCATCCAACGAGCAGCGCGAACGCATGCCCAATCACCTGCTGCAATGGACTGGCATACAATGGGCCAGGTCAAGGGGCTGCTGGTTCTATAATTTTCGCGGTATCCCGGATGTGCTGGAAGAAGGCCACGAGATGTGGGGTATCTACCTGTTTAAGCGCGGCTTCGGTGGCTATCCATTGCGCTTCCTGCAAACACACGACCTCGTCTATCAGCCGCTGGTCTACCAGGCCTATCGTCGCCTGCTCGACCTCAAACGCTGGCGCGATGAACGCCAGCACAAACAACAGCAACAAAAACAGCCCGTGAAATCATAAAGAAGTAAACCGGCCACCCCGCACGGGATGGTCGGTTTACTTCTTTATGCCTTTTTTCTACACCTTATCGTGATCGCAACTCTTGCAAAGTCGCCAGTCGCTCGCGAGCCACCGTACTGCCAGGATGTACCTTGGCAAGGTTGCGGTAGACACGGCTCGCCTGCTCATACTCGCCAACTGCCTGGTAGGTCTGACCAAGCATGTCGTAGGCTTCCAGATTGTTACGATCAATGGCGATCAGCTGCTGCAACGCCGCCACAGACTCCTTGACCTGCTGGGTCTCGAAGTAATGGCGAGCGATCCTGGCCTGGAAGCGCGCGGCCTCCTGCGAACGGCCTATACGCATGCACAGACCAACCACCTCGCGCAGCAGATCCATCGAATCAGGATTCAACTCGGCAGCCCGGCGCAGGTTGACAAGCGCTTCGTCATCATTGCCCATCTCTGAGTAGAGATTGCCAATGCGCTGGATAACCTCACCAGCCTGGTCCGTATGGCTCGTGCGTAGATAGATATCCGCCAGCAGGCGCAGCTCCGCGATACCCTCGTCGAGCAACCCACGATTGATATAGATATCGGCCAGATCGCGGTGAGCACGCGGGTCCTGGGGCGACAATCGCACCATCTCGTTCAGCACATTAAGCGCGTTGTCGATCTGGCGACTGGAGCGATAATGCTGCACCAGCTCCGCATATTCGCTCAGCACGCTCTCAGGATCACTCTGCCGGCCCGAGATTTCTCCTATGGCGGAGGCGACTTCGCTCAGATCCGGCTTGGTCTGCTTCACTCGGCGCATGATGGCGTCAGCCTGCTCATAACGCCCTGTGCGCCTGTAGGCATCGGCCAGCTGCAGCGACAACTCCACTTCCGGCGCCTTGTGCTCTTCGCCTTCTTCACGCGGACGAGCCGCCCAGGTGGCGGGATCGACAGACATCGGACGACGCGCGGCCTGCAACGCCTGCTCCAACTGGTTAATCGCTGCCTCAGGCTTGCCCTGCTTGAGCAGGCATTGTGCAGCACTGGCGCGGGCAATGATCTCAACCTCAGGGCTGCGCATCGCGGCCGTATACTCATCGATAGCCTTGTCAAACATGCCCGTCTGCTGATACATCTGGCCAAGCGCGAAGTGCGCGTCCGCATTGTCTGGATAGATATCCAGCGTCTGCTGATACTCGCGTGTGACAGTATCGGCATATCTCTGTCCCTCACCACGCAACTGCCAGCGAATGCGCGTGAGCACCTCCAGGGCTGTCGAGCGCACGGAACTGCTGGTTGTGATCATGGCGGTGTGCCAGCGCACCAGGGCCGTGATATTACGCGGATCAACCTGCAACACGCGTTGGTACTCAGCAACAGCCTGCTGGTTACGACCTAGCTTCTGCAGCGCCAGCGCGTAGTTCAGGCGCGTTGGCACGCTGGTCGGACTTTCCTGCAGTGCTTGCTCCAGCTCGCTCAGCGCACGATCCATGTAGCCCAGGCGCAGATAAGCCTCGGCGGCCTGCGTGCGCTCACGCAACAGGTCTTCCTTGTTTCCCTGTGATGAGAGCAGGTTGATCAGGCGCATACGATACGTCAGGTTGTTCGGCTCCAATTGCAAGATGCGACGATAGGTCGCGATGGCATCATCAGTGCGCCCATTAACAACATACGTATCAACCAGTATGGCGTACTTGGTGACGGCCTGCTCTATCTTGCCCTGGCGCACATAGATTTCGCAGAGTACCTGATGTACATCCAGGTACTGCGGCGC
>JAFMRP010000326.1 GCA_017354095.1 Ktedonobacteraceae bacterium | reverse complement strand
GCTCATCCACTCTTCTCCTTGCTCTGTGCATCTCTGCCTATCTCCTGCTCACTTGCTCTGCTCGCCTCTAATACGAGCTCTTCGCGAGGCAAGCGATGGGAACGTGCGACTGGCTGCGTTGCGCCAAGGCGAAAGATCGCCGCCGGCATCGCACCCTGGGTGCCAAAGACCGCAAGGGTGGGTACCACCGTGGATTGGCTGTCAATCAGCGCGCTGACAGGGTGGGTTGTGAGTCCAGCCTGATCCGCCATGAGCCAGAGGCGCAGCAGCGTGCGCCCTGCCTGGATCACATCCTGTCTTGCCAATGAGGGGGTTGTCAGCAAGCAGAGGGAGGTCGAGTGTCGTACTGTCCACTCCGTCTCCAGCGCAAGCAGGTGATGCAGGCCCACATGTGAGAGCCAGCGCATGCGCACGGGAGACATCGCGAATCGCGCCACAGCCAGCGAGAAGCCTTGCAGGTTCATGCACTCTGCGTTGAGACCATCCCTTCTGTAGGCTGGATCATGCGGATCGAGCCGGAGCCAGTGCCATAACTCCTCTTGAATCGCCGGATCCGCAAACTGCTCCGCAGTAGCCTGGCGCGCCAGCTTTGCCAGCTTGCGGATTGCATGGCGCTCTGTCAGTACATAGAGCATGCTTCCGCGTTGTTGGGCTTCCTCTTGCATTCCCTTAAGCGTGCTGGCTGGCACCGGCTGCGGCAGATGCGGCACACGCGCCGTGTGGCGTGTATGTAACGATCTTGCCAGCAGCAGGTCTTCTTCGCTTACTTCTGCCTGCACAGGCTGTAGATAGCCCACTATCTGTTCATGCTCGACGTTCGCAGGCAGATCTTCTACATTGGACGGGCCAGTACCAAATGTCAGTGTGATATGAGCAGTCGCCGCGCCCAGAACAGCGCTTTCGATGGCCGTACCCAGCGAGAGATAGAGATCTCGCCTTGTCGGATCGCTGGCGGGCAGCGCCCGCTCTGGCTGCCAGGATACAGCAATGCGTCCATCCTCCAACTCTCTGAAGCGCCAGGGCTGCGTATTGTGTGCTGACGGCGCTTGACGGGCCCCTTCTAGCCAGGATATCGCTCCGCCTTGTATCATTAGATCTCCTTACAGCGTCCTCTCATACAAACTCAGGGTATGCAATGGCCGCGCCCCCAGCGCCTTCAACGTAGCGAGCGAACCGAGATTTTCATCAGCAACCCAGGTAATCGTCAGGCTACGATAGCCGCCTCTGCATAGTGCTCGTATCAGCTCCGCATGCAATACGCGCATAATGCCCCTGTTTTGCAATTGCTGCTGCACCC
This sequence comes from Ktedonobacteraceae bacterium, assembly GCA_017354095.1. GTDB lineage: Bacteria > Chloroflexota > Ktedonobacteria > Ktedonobacterales > Ktedonobacteraceae > Bu33. The sequence goes on along the minus strand of JAFMRP010000326.1, from coordinate 4,789 downwards.
CCATAATGATGAGCACAGCGTCGCGCACATGCGAGCGACCGCGCAGAAAGGTCCAGAGCGAACGCGGCCCCATGCTGCCATGCATCTGCTTGAGCAGCGGATTGAAATCCGGCACCGTCACGACAAAGCCACAAGGTACGCCATCCAGTTCCGCAACCAGGTTAATGGTTGGATCCATCAAGCGTTTATAGGGTCCGATCTGGAACGCGAATTCCTCGCGTGTAATCGGCACAAAGTACCTATTCTGATAAAAGCTATCATTGAGGAGTTCACGCAGTGTCTCAAACTCTCGCTCATAGTCTCGCGTGTTGGCGCTGCGGATGCGCAGGTGTCCATCAGCCAGGAGACGGTGCTGACGCTCGCCGCCCAGCAATATCTCTGGATCGACAGTGCTGACATCGTCGATGCGAAAGGTTGTCACCGGGAAGGCTGGTTGGAGCCCACATGCCTCTAGCAGAGCTGGATAATAGGGGGCGGTATAGGTCTCATCCACAGCGGGAGCTTCATCGAAGCCGCTTTGCAAGATACCCATCTCCTGCATTGCTGTCATATTGAATGGGCCTCGCAGTACCACGCAGTCTCGCTCGCGCCCAAATTCCGCCGCCGCCTCAATGAGTGCCCGGCCTGCTTCTACCTCTTCACGACACTCAAAGTAGCCAAAGAAGGCCGCGCGCTCGTTGTGCCTTGTTATATGTCGATAGGAGATGTGCGCCAGCAGTCGTCCGGCGATTTTGCCCTGCGCATCGCGCACCAGCAGCGGGCGTGCCTCGCCATACCTGAAGAAGGGATTCTTCTTGCGATCAAGCATATGCTGTAGATCCTGATCCAGCGGGGGCACCCAGTGACTCGCGGACGTATAGATCTCGCGCCGAGGGAAGCGCACCCACTCCTCCAGTTCAGCCTTGCTGCTCACCGATTGAGCAGAGAAGGCCTGTGCCTCTTGATAGTTCTTTTTCTCAGACATCCCCAGCCTCATCACGCTTGCTCCTTCTCTTGCTGAAGCGACGCGGCAGTTTGTTTAGTCGTGTTGAGGATATAGCGACGTTTAATGCGGCCATTATTCTGTGCGAACGGTCCTTCGCCCGTACGATGCAGACGGATATGCAGGTCAGTCGCGCTCTGATCTTCCTGAGTGGATTGGCGAAAATCCGCGTTAACCTCGCACAACTTCTCGCGTACAAGCTTCTGTAAAGCGGTGGCCAGTTCCTCCGAGGGTTCTCCGCTGACAACTTCAACGTGAATGCAGGGGCGTACTTCGCCCGTCTTTTCCCCGGCTTCTACCAGTTCCAGGCAAAACGCGCCTACTTTCCTGGCATAGGTCTCATGAGCCAGCAGTCCCGCCTCGACATCTTCGGGATAGATGTTCGCACCCATATAGGAGATCGTGGAGTCGCGGCGTCCAAAGATGTAGAGAAATGGCAGACGCATCGTCTCTGCTTTCAGCATGACGCTCAGATCAACGCCCGCCTGTCGCAGCCGCGAGCACATCTCATCGAACGTGAGCGTGCCGCCTTCGTCATGAATATTGTAGCGAATGCGTGGCGAGAGCAGCGGGCGTGTAATCGTTATGATCAGTTCGGAATCGGCATTCGTCTCTATATAGTGATCGAATGGATTATACTGGAAGAGCATTGGGAGACGATGTTCATCGCCCAGCAGCGCCTGGCGTACCTCTGGTCGCGCCAGCATCAACTTGCGTATCGCTATTGTGAGATCGCTTTCAACCGCGATGCCCACCTCCAGATCGGAGGCGCCATACCCACTCAGGACCTTCTCAAAGCGTCGCAAGAGGTGATCGCGTAGATGTTCGCTCATCCCCTCGCCGCCAACCGTCGCCACCAACTGATATCCTTGCCAATCAAATCCCTGTGCATCGGCGTAATCGATCAGGTGCTTCAAGAAGGGGGGATACCCTGTGATCAGGTAGCGATAGCCAGGACCAAAGAAGCGCATCGTCGAGAGGATTTTCTCCACATCTGGTCCGGTTGATTTCACGATGCCATTGGGACTCAGTGCCGCACCAACCGTCACACCTGTCGCCCAGGCGCCCATCGAAAAGGCGTTGATAACGAAGAGTGGGCTGGCTCCGAAGGAGTAACGATGCATATAGCTCGCGGCATGACGGGTATACTCGACTTCAGCCTTTGAGCGCACCCAGTTATAGGGTATGCCTGTCGAACCAGAGGATTCATCTACCATCACATCGCTACGTGGAAGCTTCCCACCAGTGCAGCGATCCGTTGTCGAGAACGCCTGCACATAATTCTGCTTGTCGGTGGCCGGGATGCGAGCAAACCGTGCAGCCAGCGACGGCTGAGATGTGTCCACAAAGCCCTGCTCTTCCAAAAAGCGCGCATATGCTGGAACCTCACGCCTTGCCCGCTCAAACGCCCGCCATGCTAGCTGCCGGCTTACTCCATGGAGACGTTCGCTGGCCGGCAGATGCTCGAGTGACCAGCGGAACAAACGATAGTGTTTATATACAGCACGTTTGCAATATTCCATTATTGTTGGTAAAGGGGAGATGCCTGGCACCATCGTGATCCTCACTTTCGCAGAAAATGCGTATGAAATCCGTTTCTCACGGTGTGAGTATAGCCGAATCGAGCCGCTGGGGAGAGGGTCACATGACCTATATCGCTCAATGGACAAATTTCCCATTACTGATTTGACATTCTGATACCTCTTTTTCAGGGAGAATCTACCATAAAGTATGCCTATTATAGCTCTTGTTAAATTTGCTTCTTAGAAGAAAACAAATTTAATAACATCAGCAGAAAATACTTTTATTGTATTCCCTGCTGAATGAGACACATTTATCATCAATAGATGACAGATTAGTTGGGGCCTTGATCTCTTCCATCAAAATCTGGGTCGAACTCCTGAGTCCAACGACCTTCATTGTCGAATTTTTGAGGTACAGGGTCGTCGACATCGTCATCGGCTGGTGGAAGACGATGATCCCCTTTTCCGTTCTTCTCTGGATCACTTTTGAACTGTAGCTCGTATTGAACGGGCAGGTCACCTGGTAGCTGTTTTGCAAGTCGCTCAGCACCATCGCCAAGATTTGCAAGAGAAGGATCACCGGGCAGTTGCTTCGTGCTATCCTTGCCATCGCCAGGCAATGTCGGCGATGGATCTCCAGGGAGCAATTCTACCAGACGCTTCGCTCCATCATCATCATACATATCAGGCTTGACGATTCGCATCTCCGGGTCAGTCGATCTCTCGTATCCCGGAGGCTCGTCATCTATAGGCGTACGCGGGCTTAGGATATCCGGCCCGCCCTCCACTCTCGCGCCTGAAGCAATTTCGTCTAAAGCGGTTTGCCACTCCTGCTCGACACTCCGTAAAGTATTATCGATATGGCGTGTGTCAGAAGGCTGTTCCTGGAGTTCTCTGTTAGATGCACCTGTTGTGTCAGATGTATCTAATTTATGTGAAGCAGTTTCAGCATCGAGACGTGCTAAAGGAACTTCAGAAAGTGGCGTTGATGTCTGGCCTATATCGCTTTTGTCATGAATTTTTACATCGTCCATGGTAGTTGTTTCGACTCCTTAACAGTTTTGTTATCAAAAACAACACATAATGTTTCAAAATGTAGGAGAGCAGTTTGCTGAATTGATGATGAAGGAGCTTCTGGTAGATCTCTCCCTGGCGAGATCACAGTGTCTGCGTCAAGTATAGGAGGTAGCATGTGCCATTTGATGGTGCATTTTTCAGGGATCGTGGCAAAAAGATTGAACGATATGCTGCTATTCTTCTAGCAAAGGTCTCTACTCTACCTGGTCCATACTGCTTGTCCAGGTAAATGTGGTTCAATCCAGAACATCATCAGGCTGCCAATGATAGCGATACCGGCCAGGACCAGCCAAGGCAAGCCAGCGTGGATGGGAAAAAGGAATGTAAATAAGCTCGGAGCCACGATATTTGCGAGAAAAAAGGAATATTGGAATATCGCCATGTAGCGGCCACGGAGTGCTTCGGGACTGCTAGCAGCAGCAATGGCCATCGATGTGGGAGTGTGAATCATCTCGGCGAGTCCCTGGATTCCTACCGTAACAAGAAGATAAGGCATACGTAATGGATAGGGTAGGAACAATGCTAATGCAGTGGTAAAACACCAGACACACCATATGATGCCCGCGGTAACGAGAGCGCGTGTTCTTCTAAAAGGCTCCAACCAGCGTACGATCACTGTTTGCATGATCGTAATGAGGCCTGTATTGAGGCCGAGAGCAACACCAATAAACCAGATCGGTAATTGAAGCGCTGTCTTAAAGTAGACAGACATGACAAGATAGAAAAAGCTGTAACAGAGAGTAAAGCAAGTGTTTGCGACTATCTGGAGGAGGAACGTTGTATCTCGCAAGACAACAGCGTAGCCCTGTCTCTGAATCTTGCTTTGCTGGTGATGTGCTTCACGTACACCAAAGAGGACAAGTCCGGCTGCGAAAAAGAAACTTGCCCCATTGAAGATAACCACGAGGTTATACCCATACGTTGTTGTGACTGCAACAATAAGCCCGGCAAGGAAATTGCCCAGACCAACGCCAGAGGCCCGCAGCGCTGCAACCAGGCCATACCAGCGATCCCGTTCCTCGGCTGTCCCAACTTCATCGACCAATGTAAAGTAGGCTGACCAGTACATAGATTGTCCTACCATTACCAATAAGGCAAAGAAGGCCAGTGTTGCGAAATTGGTGACAATCAAATATCCTAGAAAGCCGAATCCCTGCAAGAGTTGCGTGCCAAGGATGACGCGTTTGGCACCGAGATATCCGACCAA
>JAFMRP010000325.1 GCA_017354095.1 Ktedonobacteraceae bacterium | reverse complement strand
ACGACAGGATCACGCTGACCCTCTGGTACAGGAATCGTTCGCTTGACAACCATCTGCTGGCTCAGATCAGCAGGCAATTTCCTTCCCTCCATTTACAAGCCATTCCAATTGGCGGCGACTTCGACGCGAAATTTCGAACGACTCTGGCTGGACGCAGCAACGTCCCTGACATTGTCGCACTCAATGCCAATATCGCCGGCTACTTTCCCGACGAAGATCAGTTTGTTGATTTACGCACGCTTGGCGCCGATGCCATCAAAAAGGAATACCTGGGGTGGAAGTGGAATATGGCGATAACTCCTGGTGGTAGACTGATCGCGCTGCCTATCGATACAGGCCCAACAGCTCTCTTCTATCGCCACGATCTCTTCCAACAAGCAGGTCTGCCCGCTGACCCGGAGACCGTATCCGCTCAGCTGTCCACCTGGGACGCGTATTTGCAGGCTGGACAGCGCCTGCAACGCGTGACACATGGAAAACGCTATCTGCTGGACGACATTAGCGCAGTTTTCCAGCAGTGTATGAGTCAGAGCGACTGGCAATTTTTTGATGCATTCGATCACTATATCGGCGATCAAAGCCATGTCAGGCGTGCATGGAACTATGCCATCCAGGCGCACCAGTTGGGGCTGGACGCTCAGGCTATTCCCGGTTCTACCGAATGGAATGCTGCTGTCAATAATGGCACCATTGCCTCTTTCGTTGGAGCATCATGGATGAAGCAGCGCCTCCTGCAGGCCGCTCCCGCCACCGCTGGCCGGTGGCGCATCGCACGCGCTCCTGGCGGTGCGGGCAATAACGGTGGCTCGTTTCTGGCTATCACAAAGTACTCGGCGCACCCCCGAGAAGCCTATGCTGTGATGCAGTGGCTGCTTTCGCCGCGCCACCAGGCCCAATCCTATGTCGATAATAACCTGTTCCCATCAGCGCTCACATCACTTGAAGATCCCCGCTTTTCTGGCCCTGAAGCCTTCTTTGGTGGGCAAAATACGACACAGGTCTTTAGCCAGGCCGCGCAACAGGTCAAGACGAGTTACTTTGGTCCCGCTTCCGATATCGTTATGCGCGTTTTCCAGCTAGAACTGTCGCTGGTAGCAACGCAGAATAAACCACCCAAAGTTGCCTGGAGTGATGCCCAGCAAGAGATACGCAGGGAGCTTTCCCACTAGTAGATAAGGAGTGTATGTGCGTCTCGTTGTAAGTCAGCAGGAAGTGCGAACGGCAATCCGTAAAAAGCCCGGCTTTTATCGCTATCTTCCTCTTTACATCTCAATCTCGCCTTTCTACATTCTATTCGCTATTTTTGGCCTGTTCCCGGTTGCATTCTCACTCTACCTGGCATTTCAGAAGTGGGATGGCATCGGCACCATGCAGTTTGTTGGCTGGAACCAGTTTGCCTATCTCTTATCAGACCGCTATTTCTGGCTGTCACTTGTAAATACGTTGGAAATCTGGTTGCTTGCCACTCTCCCTATGCTTGCACTGGGACTTATATTTGCTTTCCTGCTTGGCTTTGTTGCTCGCTGGCGCCTCTTCTATCAAATAATTTACCTGTTGCCGCATGTGACCTCGGTGGTCGCGATCACGATTATTTTCGGCTCACTCTTCGGTAACCATTTTGGCCTGCTCAATGCGCTGCTTAACGGGCTGGGGCTGCACAGTATTGCGTGGCTCAACAATCCACTGGGCATCAAAGTCGCTATTGCCACCATGATCGCGTGGCGTGGGACTGGCTACTACGCGCTGATCTACCTGGCAGGTCTGCAAGGCATCCCCTCGGTGCTGTACGAGGCGGCTCGCATCGATGGCGCACGCACCTGGCATATTTTCTGGCACATCACTCTTCCACTACTTCGGCCCATCATACTCTTCACTGTTATTACCTCTACCATCAGTGGCCTGCAGGTGTTTACAGAGCCACAGGTGCTGTTCACCGGCTTTGGCTCTGGCAATGCCGGCGGCCCCGGCGGAGCTGGTATGACGATGGTGCTCTATCTCTACCAGCAGGCCTTCGAGGGGCACCAGTTTGGCTACGGTGCTGCCATTGGCTGGGGCCTGTTTGTCTTGATCACATTGTTTTCCATTGTCAACTGGCAGATAGTTCAACGACCAGGCCGGCGCAAATAAAGTAATTAATAAGAAGAGGGGATATGATGACGAAAAGCGTTGCCAATCGTAATACTATGCATTTTCGCTTGAAAATAAACAGAATCGCTGTACATGCTCTGCTGCTTTGTGGCGTCTTCTTCTCGTTGTTTCCCTTTTACTGGCTGGTGGTTATGTCCACCAGTACCTCTGCTGACATTTTCAGTGTTCCCCCCAAACTTGTCTTCGGCCCCTATCTGGCTACCAATATCATGCACATGCTGAGCAGTGTCGATTTCTTTGGCGCGTTCCTCAATACACTGCTGGTGACTGTGACTTCCACTACGCTGATCCTCTTTTTCTGCTCGCTGGCTGGCTTCTCCTTTGCCTTGTTTCACTTTCCGGGCAAAAATATCTTGTTCGCTGCGCTGCTGGTGACTATGATGATTCCCCATCAGCTGTCGGTGGTACCGTCATTTGTGATGATGGCGCATCTGGGCTGGGTGAATAGCTTTAAGGCGCTGATCATTCCCGGTATGGTCAGCGCCTTTGGCATCTTCTGGATTCGCCAGTATGCTCAGTCCACGATTGCGACAGAGTTGATTGAGGCCGGTCGCATCGATGGCTGTGGCCACCTGCGCCTCTACTGGCATATCGCGCTTCCCATCCTGCGCCCGGCCCTGGCCTTCCTTGGCATGTTCTCCTTCATCAATGCCTGGAATGACTATCTCTGGCCGCTTGTCATCCTCAATGATCCGCGTAAATATACGCTGCAGGTAGCGCTCTCGCAGTTGAATGGCGTGTATAGCACCGACTATGGCATGGTCATGGTGGGCACGCTGCTGGCTACCCTACCGCTGCTGCTGCTCTTTCTCCTCGGCTGTCGCCAGTTTATCGCCAATCTCTCGGCCGGAGCTTTGAAGGAATAGTAACGCCCTATACCCCTGGTACATCTGGTACGCCAGTTGGGCAAGCCACTAAAAACCATACCTCACATATGCTATACTACCTCATAGCGGCGCCGCATCTATAAATTCCTTCTGTTGCGTCTATTTTTGGCGGCTGCTGCGATGGGAGGGTATTTCGATGGGGAATCAGGATATTGTACAACGAGCGCAGGCAGAACATCTGCGCCTGGTCCGCTTCCTCTACTGCGATAACGGTGGCATTATTCGTGGCAAAGCTACTCATGCCGGCAAACTGGCCAGCCGCATGCGCGAGGGCATCGGGCAGACACTGGCCATGCAGGCCTTTACCGGTGTGGAGACGCTTGCTACCGTGCCCAGCATGGGACCGGTCGGCGAGTTTCGCCTGATCCCCGATCCTGAGACGTTTGTTCTCCTGCCCTATGCGCCCAATAGCGCCAGTATGCTCTGCGATATGATCCGCACGGATGGACAGCCGTGGGAAGCCTGCCCACGCTCGTTTCTTAAACGTATGATCGCGGAACTGGCCGGGGAAGGCATGCACGCGCAGGCGGCGATTGAGCACGAGTTTTACCTGGCGCGTGCGGAGGGCGCCGTGTTTGCTCCCGCAGACTCCAGTCTCTGCTACAGCAGCATTGGCCTGGACGAGCAGGCGGAGGTGATCGACGCGATCCTTGAGGCGTTGGAATCCCAGGGACTGGGTATCGAGCTTTTCCATACGGAGCTTGGCCCGGCACAGCAGGAACTCTCGGTGACGCATAGCGATATCCTGCGTGCCGCCGATAATGTCTGCCTGGTGCGCGAGACAACCCGCGGCGTCGCTCACACGTTCGGCCTCTATGCGACCTTTGCCCCCAAGCCTTTTCTCGATCAGGCTGGCAGCGGCGCGCATATCCACCTGAGCCTGTGGGGCAATGACGGTAACAATCTTTTCTACGATGCGCAGGAGCGCGGCGGCTTCAGCCAGCTAGGCAGGTATTTTGTCGGCGGCGTGCTGCACCACATTCATGCACTGATCGCGCTCACCTGCGCCAGCCCCAATTCATATCGCCGCCTTCTGCCACACTTCTGGAGCTCGGCCTACGATGTCTATGGCTTTGATAACCGCGAGGCGGCTGTACGTGTCCCCTCCCTGTTCAGCGGTCGCGAGGCGCATTCCAGCAATATCGAGCTGAAGTGCTCCGACCATAGCGGCAATCCCTATCTGGCCATGGGAGCGTTGCTTGCCGCAGGCCTGGATGGTATCAGAAAGCGTATCGATCCCGGCCAGCCGCAGGACATTGACCCCGGCAACTATAGCGACGAAGAACGCGCCCAGCGTGGTATTCGCCGCCTGCCCACTTCGCTCACCGAAGCTCTCGATGCCCTGGAGCACGATCAGGTGCTGACCGGCGCGCTGGGACCCCTGTTGGCCAACTCCTATCTCGCCGTTAAGCGCAATGAGGTGGCCTATTTCCAGGAGAAAACTCCCGAGGAGGAGACCCTGCAACACTTCTATAAGTACTGATCGACACCATTACAGTTTCTTTGTGATACAGGCACGTTGGCCCTCCTTCGCGAGGGCCGGTTTTCCCTCTCAAATGACCCTTTTGCATGTACTGAACGCTGCCAGTTAAGATTATGGAGCATCCTTACCGATAGTTTTAAATAGACGAAGACGTGACTCATGTATAGATATTCGTACGCCGGAACTCCAGATAGCTGAAGGAAGAGAAAAACGTGCTAGTACACAGCGCAGTAACAGGCAGTGCCAGCGCCTATCGCATCGAGGGCGGCTATCCTATCACGGGCGAAATCACCTGCCTTGGTACCAAAAATTTCGCGACCAAAGCCATGGTTGCCGCTCTACTCGGCGATACACCCACGTTGCTGACAAATGTTCCTCCCATCGGAGATGTCGATATCACTTCGGAAATGCTCACCTCCATTGGTGCCAGTGTACGGCGGCTCGATGGCCTGCAGCTAGAAATCGACCCTACCACCATCAGTACTTCCACCATCCCGATGCCACACTCGGGGAGCAATCGCATCCCGATCCTGCTGCTCAGCGCACTGCTGCACCGCTTTGAGCAGGTCACTGTGCCGGTGGTTGGTGGCTGCAAAATCGGCGCGCGGGCGGTCGATTTCCACCTTGAAGCGATTCGCCAGTTCGGCGGCACGGTGGAAGAGACGCCCGATTGCTATACCGCGCGCTGCTCCAGGCCGTTCAAGGGTACGCATATTCACCTCCCATATCCCAGCGTGGGGGCGACGGAAACCTGTCTATATCTCAGTGTGCTGGCCCAGGGACGCTCGGTGATTGCCAATGCGGCCATTGAGCCGGAGATTCAGGAATTAATCACTATGCTGCGTGCAATGGGGGCGATCATCTACAATCTGCCGAACCGCGAGCTTCGCATCGAGGGCGTTTCACGCCTCAGAGGAACACGCATGGAGGTGCTGGGCGATCGCATCGAGGCCGCGTCATGGGCGTCTCTGGCCTGCGCCTCCGATGGTGAGGTGACGGTTCACGGCATTCGTCCCGATACCCTGGGGAACTTTCTCTCCTATTATCAAGAGATTGGTGGTGGCCTGGAACTGGTCGGCGCGCAGAGCATCCGCTTTTACAGGCGCGGCGATCTACGTCCGGCTGTCATTGAAACCGATGTCTATCCTGGCTTCTCAACCGACTGGCAGCAGCCGTTCGCAGTGCTGCTGACTCAGGCGAACGGCATTTCGATTGTGCATGAAACGGTTTATGAAAAACGCTTTGGCTACCTCAAAGCGCTGGATAAACTGGGGGCCAGAACACAACTGACCACCCACTGCCTGGGTAGCGTACATTGCCGCTTCCTCGATAAGAACTATGAGCACAGCGCCATTATTACTGGCCCGACTCCTTTCAGAGCCGTGGAGGAGATTACTATCCCCGATCTGCGCGCTGGCCTGGCCTACGTCATTGCCGCGGCTATCGCCGAGGGAACGTCTGTTATTAAAGGCATCGATTTCCTTGAGCGCGGCTATGGCGATATCGTTCCCCGCCTGGCCTCGATGAATCTCAAAATCGACCGTGTGTAACAACAGAAGCCGCGCCGTAG
>JAFMRP010001367.1 GCA_017354095.1 Ktedonobacteraceae bacterium | reverse complement strand
CACGCAGCGCTTTTTCATGCCCAATAATGGGATAGGCAACAAATATATCGTTGACGCCAGCCGCAGCGAAGACCTCGGCCTCGCTCAATTTCGCGGTAGTGATGCCGCTGGCTCCGGCCTTGAGCTGCTTTTCAGCGATCTCCAGAGTTTTGTGGGTTTTGATATGGGGTCGCAGACGTACGCCGGCCATCTCCGCCGCTTCTGCATAGCGGCGAATGTTCGCGTCCAGCCGGTCCAGATCGACCAGCAGGGCCGGTGTATCCACGTCCGCGATGGGGTGCCCGATAAGGGACATGACTATCTCCTTCCTATTGCTTGCCTTGCTCGCCTCGCCCTGTTAGTGTGCCTGGGGAGCACTGCCCGGCGTGTGAGCAATGAGTTGTCCTGGCAGGCTTGATTGAGGCTCTCCTTGCAAGAGTACCGGCTGGCCTGCCACAATCACTGCCGCAATGCCGTGCGGATAGGCGCGCGGATTGCTATAGGTCGCAGTATCGCTGATGGTGTCGGGATCGAAGATCACGAGATCGGCGATGTTTCCCGCCGCGATCACGCCACGATCCGCGAGGCCGAAGCGCTCAGCCGGAAGAGCCGTCACTTTACGGATAGCCTGTTCAAGTGGGATGCTGTGCCGTTCGCGGACGTAGCGTTTAATGAAGCGAGGAAATGTGCCGTAGAGGCGTGGATGAGGACGCCCGGATGCTATTGGTAAGCCATCGGAGCCGATCATCGAGAATGGGGACTCTACCACCTGGTCCACGTCGCGCTCGTCCATCGAGAAGAGCAGGATAGTAATCTGGCCTCGTTCTTCCTGGACCAGGTGGAAGAACGCCGCCTCAGTGGACATTCCCAGTGCTGTGCCAGCCTCAGCCAGGTTTAAGCCTTCCAGAGCTTTATAGCGCTCCTGGTGCAACGCAGCGAGGTGAATGCTTTCCCAGCCGTTCGCGCCTATCTGATTTTCCCAGCCGGGAAAGCCGCTGGCGAAGTCGCGCAGAATACGCTGCTGAATAGCTGGATCGCGCAGCCGTTCGAGCATGCTGGACTGGCCACCTTCCTGTACCCAGGGTGGGAGGAGCTGGGTAATGGTCGTTGAGCCGGCATTATAGGGATATACATCGACGGTGATATCCAGGCCGCGTGCGCGTGCGTCCGCGATCATGTTCAGCGCTTTATCGATGTGGCCCCAGTTCTTGCGGCCGGTGATTTTCAGGTGGCTGATATGTACTGCGACTTCTGCCTGCTCGGCAATAGTGAGCATCTCGTTTATAGAACTCAGCAGACGATCGCCCTCGCCGCGCATATGTGAGGCGATCACGCCGCCGTGGCGCCCCACGACACGTGCCAGCCTGATAAGTTCCTCGGTGGGCGTGTAGATACCGGGTATGTACATCAAGCCCAGGGACAGGCCGGCGGCGCCAGCCTGCATGGCTTCCTCAACCAGTGCTTCTTGCGCGGTGATTTCCTGCTCGGTGGCCGCGCGCTGTGCAAAGCCCATCGCGGCAACACGCACGGGATTATGTGGCAGCAAGGCGCGCACATTTTGTCCCAGTGGCAGGGCGTGCAGCGTCTCGAAGAGCTCCGTTGTTGTTTGCCAGTTCCAGGGCTGATCGTCCTGGCCCAGTACTGCCGCAGAATAGTTTTTCACAGCCTCGGAGTGGGCGGGAGTTGTGGGAGCCAGGCCGAAGCCGCAGTTCCCGATAACCACCGTCGTGACGCCCTGCTGGACCTTCATTGGTACCGTAGACCCGCGCAGGATGGCCAGATCATCGTGGGTATGGGTATCCACAAAACCAGGTGCCACTACCTGCCCTCTGGTATCGATGATCGTGAGAGCCTCTTCGGCCAGGTGTGGGCCCAGTGCCGCAATGCGCTGGCCGGTGATAGCGATAGCGCCGTTGAAGGCCGCCTTACCGGAGCCGTCAACGATACGCGCATTTTTCAGTAAAAGATCGTACATGCACTTCTCCCCCTGCTATTGCAGTTTCCATGTTCGGCGGAGGCCGTTGGGTGCTGCTGTAGTCCATGATACCACGGAGTTCCACCGGCCGCCCGCAA
>JAFMRP010001366.1 GCA_017354095.1 Ktedonobacteraceae bacterium | reverse complement strand
TGGAGCCGTGTTGCCAGCGCACCGGGTAGTCGCATTCTATGCTATTCCCAACGCGGAAGTAACCGGACCTGCCTACGAGCTTAGCACATCCATGCTGAACCGTTTACGGGCGCAGGGAGCCGCTTACCAGCAGCTAGATCCCCGACATCCTGTGCAGCTCGGTATTGACCTGGTTGTCAGTATTCCCGACAATTATCCTGGACCGGAGGGGAATTATAGTCATCGTCTAGACCCGGGGACCATTCAGTCCTATATTGATTTCTGTCAACGCCACAGCCTGGTCTTGTTCTTAGATCTCAACTTTGGGCAGGCACCGGTTCAAAGGGAGGTCAATTATTTCCTCCCGTACCTGGAACGCTACCCGTTTGTGCATATGGCCATCGATCCCGAATGGATGTTCCCGCGTCGTGATGGCATTCCTGGCATCAACCTGAGTAATGTGCGAGCTTCTGATCTCAATCCGATCATTCAGGCGGTGGCAGAGCTGCCCATGAAGTATCATGTGCCGCGCAAAATGCTGTTGATTCATCAATATCGTCCTGATGGAGATGATCTGGCCAGGCCCTATGATGCCGGGCAGGCGGAGATTGCAGATAAACAGCATCTGCTCAACGATCCGCGCGTCGATGTGATCATTCACGCGGACGGCGTTGGTGGCTACGTTGGGGACCAGGAAGATAAAACACGGCTGTACCATAACTGGGTCAGCCAGGATATGCAAAAGTACCACAACTTCCGCTATGGTGGTTTGAAGCTGTTCTACCATATCGAAGCAAAGACATTAATGACTCCTCGGCAGGTGCTTGCCCTCAAGCCGCCGCCACTGGTGGTCACTTACGGCAACTGATGAAGAAGTGTGTATCCTTTTGCTCCTATTGCACAACGAGATGGAGCCGGCTGGCAAGCAGATCGATGCGGTTGAAGATCTCTGCCAGCCACCGGGGTGATACATGCACCAGGTAGGTAGGCCAGGCGAGGAGCCAGGAGCGTAATGCAAGAGCATCCTGAGACGCATATGCCGCAAGGGGATATCTATGAGATTGCTCAGCGTATCATTGCCTGTCAGGCAGTGAAATAGTAGATCAAGTTTTTAGGAGATATGTAAGACTGCTTTGCCCTGAAATTGCCGGTCGATGAGGGCCTGTGCGACGCTGCTTATCTCATGCCAATCTGCCTCCATGCCAATAGGAGGAAGCAGCTTTCCTGTGCTGACCAGATGGACCAGGCGTTGTAGCCCGAGCGAAGCCGATTCACGCCTGAGTTCGAAAAAGAGATTGAAGAAATCCAGGCTGGCACCCGGTACCTGGCGCACACGCGCCCGATCTAATGGAACGTCGTCACCTGCTATTGCTCCGATAGAGACACATGTTCCCCCTGGAGCAAGTTGTGTCATGGTCTCTGCCAGCGTTCGTCCGCCGAGCTGGTCAATGATCAGGTGATAGGGGCCGTATTCTGATGCAGCTGCTATGTTCTCATCAACGACAATGTGATCAGCGCCCGCTTCCTGGACGAGCGAGGCTGATGAAGATTGACGTACCTGGCCTATTACCTGCGCACCAGCCAGAGAGGCCAATCGGCAGGCAAAGAAGCCTACTCCACCAGAGGCAGCCGTTATCAGAACTGGTCGAGCTATGAGGCTTCCGCCATGCTCAATAGCATACAGCGCGGTGAGTCCCGCGACAGGCAGCGCTGCTGCTTGCGCAAAGGAAACGGACGGTGGGAGTTCGGCCAGGGCATTCGTTGGGATCGCTACCTGCTCGGCCCAGGCACCAGGAGGTGCCATACTGACGCCGACAACCCTCGTTCCCTGAGCCGGTCCAGATCCATCGGCTGCCGCCTGCTTCACGACTCCTGCAAGATCCCATCCCAATCGCGTTCCTGCAGCGCCCTGTACAAGATATACCACTTCTCCACGATTCAGAGAGATGGCTTTCACCTGTATTACCGCCTCATTGGCCTGTGGTATAGGAGGCTCAACGGTTTGGAAACCGAGGCGCACGGGTGCTTGTGGATCAATGACAATGGCTTGCATGCTTGAGAATTCCCTCTTTG
>JAFMRP010000324.1 GCA_017354095.1 Ktedonobacteraceae bacterium | reverse complement strand
AGCAAAGCGAAAATCCATCTTTCATATGGTACGGGGCTCAGGATTGATGCATTTTATACTGGCGAATGAAATTGGCGTACCAGAGGCCGCTATCTTTGATAATGCGGCGCTGCGTTGGGAAATCGATATAGACCATTCCGAAGCGCTTGCTGTAGCCATCCATCCACTCGTAGTTATCCAGCAGCGACCAGGTGAAGTAGCCGCCAACGGACGCGCCCTGCTGGATGGCCTCGCCAACGGCCCGGATGTAGTCGTGCAGATAAGCGGTGCGCAGGGGATCGTGAATATGGTCGCTGCTGCCATCCCAATCATCGACGAAGGCCGCGCCATTTTCGGTAATCAGCATCATCTTTGGCGCGTACTCTTTGTGCAGCCAGACCAGCACATCGCGCATAGCGGGGGGATAGACCTCCCAGTGAAGATCGGTATAGAGCGAGCCCTGTACGAGATCGACCTTCTTGCTGCGGCTGCCATCCCCAGTGGCCTGGAAGAGTGTACGGGTGTAGTTATTCACGCCCAGGAAATCGATGGGTGTGGAGATCAACGCCATATCGCCATCTTTAATCAAGGGAGGCGCGACACCGAGATCGGCGAAGAAGCCGTCGGGATAGACCCCTTTGAAAAGCGGGTCACTGAACCAGCGATCCGCGCGCGCCGCCTTTCCCACCTCCGCGAGCGTCGAAGGCTGCTCGTCCGCGCCATAGCCTGGCGTGAAATTGAGCGTAATACCAACCTGAGCGCCCGGGCGAACATGAGCGCGCAGACGGGGCATGGCCAGTCCATGAGAGAGCAGCACATTATGACCAACTGTGGGGACCAGCGACATATCCTTCAGCCCGGGAGCGTGAATGCCTATACCATAGCCCTGGTAGGCGATGCACCAGGGCTCGTTATGGGTCTGCCACCAGGTCACACGATCTCCCAGGCGCCGCGCCACAATCTCGGCGTAGTCCGCGAAGGCCTGGGCCGTATCGCGCTTCAACCAGCCGCCTTTTTCGTGCAGAGCCAGCGGAAGATCCCAGTGATAGAGCGTGGCCATGGGGGCGATATCCTGGGCCAGCAAGGCATCCACCAGGCGCTCATAGAAATCCAGGCCAGCCTGGTTCACGGCGCCGGTCCCCTGGGGCAGAATACGCGACCAGGAGAGAGAGAAACGATACGCCCCCAGGTTCAGCGACTTCATCAGAGCGATATCCTCTTTGAAGCGGTGATAGTGGTCGGCAGCGACCTCGCCTGTGTGACCCTGGTAAGTCTTGCCAGGTGTGGCTGAGAACTGGTCCCAGATCGACGGGCCGCGCCCATCCTCGTTGACCGCGCCCTCGACCTGATAAGACGAGGTGGCGGCCCCCCAGACAAAGTCCTTCGGAAAATATCGCAATAGATCGGCATCAGCTGATGCCTGCGGGTGCGTATGGTCAAGAATGCTCATTTATCCTCCTCAAATACTGGTCGCTTTGCTTGGGGAACAGGCCCCCTTAGTGTTATACTCCTCGCCGCCTGCGGCGGCTCGCAAAAAAGAAGGGATGTTTCGGGGACACCCCGAACCCCGCAAGGGGACTGCGTCCCCTTGACCCCTGCTTTGCCGACTTCACCAAAAGAAGGGAGATTTTCGGGGACACCCCACATCCCCAGGCAGCGCCTAGCTGCCCCTTGCACCCCCGCTCCAGATTAACGCCAATGGGAAGGGCCTTACATTTTGGGTTTGCGGGCTTTGGGCAGTTTTTCGTGGCGCAAGCGAGGGTTGGCAAGCTCGTCGATGCCGAAATTGACAAACGTTAAGCACGCGCAGAGAATGGCCACACACAATCCCGCCGGAACAAACTGCCACCACTTGCCGACAATGAGCGCTGTATTCGCCTGCGCCCAGTATAATATCGTGCCCCAGCTCGCCTGGGACGTATCGCCAAAGCCAAGGAACTCCAGGGCCACCTCGGCCCCAATCGTGTAGACAAAGGTGCCGACAAATGTCGAAGCCACCAGCGCAAGCTCATTGGGCAATATTTCCGCGAAGATGATACGCAGCGAGCTTTCGCCGCCCGCACGCGCGGCCGCCACAAACTCACGCTCTTTTATAGAGAGCGTCTGGGCCCGCAAGACGCGCGCGCCATAGCTCCAGGACGTAAAGAGCAGCACCAGCGCGATCACAAACTCGTTTTTGCTCGCGCCACTGGCATTGGCCAGAGAAGCGAGTACAATGGTCAGAGGCAGACCCGGCAAGACCAGGAACACATTGATGAGCAGCGAAAGCACCTCATCAACGATGCCACCAAAGTAGGCCGAGGTCAGGCCAAAAAACACTTGCAGCGCGGTAGAGCCGATGGCCGCGCAGAAACCAATCACCAGAGAGATGCGTGCACCATAGACGAGTTGGGCGAACATATCCTGGCCCAGACCCGTTGTGCCCAGGATATGCGCGGGCGAGGGAGGAAGTGAGCCAACAACCACGCTCGCATTGGGATCATAGGGTGTTAGAAGCGGGGCCGCGAGCGCCACCAGCACAAAAAAGATCACGCCCCCTAAGCCAACGACGATTTTAGGATTGGACATTACGAGACGGAGCCGGCTGCTGCCACGTCCCTTTATTTTATTCAGAACAACAGAGGTATCGATCTTCTGCTGATCAGTGATATTAGTGGCTTGCATCGTTTAGCTCCTCCCCTGCCGTACTCGTGGATCAAGGAACGCGTAGACCAGCTCGGACAGGAAATTCGCCAGCAGCACAGTGAGCGCGATCACCAGGAAGCAGCCTTCTACCAGGGCATAATCATCACCCTGCACGGCTTTATACAGATAAAAGCCGATACCGGGATAGTTGAAGACAATTTCCGTGAGCAGGGAGCCGCTGACCACCAGTCCCAGCGAGATCGAGAAGCTGGTAATACTGGGCAGAATGGCGTTGCGGGCCGCGTAGCTCAGCATTGTACGCCTTTCGGGCAGGCCTTTGGCTTCCGCCATCAGAACATAGTCTTCCGCCAGCGTGGTGACCATGGTATTGCGCATGGTCAGTACCCATCCGGCCAGCGAGCCAATGACCAGTGTGATGACCGGAAGCATAGCGTGCTGCACCACACTGCCGATGAACGCAAAGTCCCAACCAGGAGTAGCCTCGAAGATATCATAGCCGTCAGAAGTGGGAAACCAGCCCAGTCCCAGGGCAAACACATAGATCAGCCCCAGAGCCATCCAGAAGTAAGGGACTGCTGAGAGAAAGGTCAGGATGGGAGGCACGGTGGTATCGTACCAGGAGCCGCGCCGCCAGGCAGCCAGGATACCACCCAGGGTACCGACGAGAAAGCTCAGAACGACGGCGGTGCCCACCAGTCCAATCGTCCAGGGCAGGCTCTGGCGCAGGATATCAATGACCGGTGTAGGAAATTGCGAGGTAGCGATGCCCAGATTGCCATGCAGCAGACCACCCAGGTAATCGAGGTACTGCTGCCAGATCGGGACATCCGGGTTCACTCCAAACAGCTTTCTGATCGCCGCGATCTGCTCGCGAGTGATCTGCTGCTGCTGGAGCCGGGCGATATATGCCAAGGCTGGATCGCCCGGCATCAGGCGCGGGATAATAAAATTGAAGGTTACCGCGGCCCACAATGCTATCAGGTAGAAGCCTGTGCGCCGCAAGAGATAGCGCATTACTCTCTCATCTCCTTAGCTTGCCTTTCCATCCCCCGGCAGAGCCGGGGATGGAAAAGCTGAAGAGAACTCACACCGGGAGGACGCACAACCACTAGGAGGCTGGCTTCAGATGCAGAATAACGTTTGCCGCGTCAGGCATATTGTAAGGTGCACCCGAGTCATATGGATTGTTGGCGTCAGGCCAACCCACCCAGTTCCTGGTTGAGAATTCATCCCAGTAGACGTTGACGGTCAAAGGAATAGCCGGAAGCTGCTCCACCATGATCTGCTGTATACCGGCGAGGGCTTGCTTCTGTGCATTGACATCATCGGTTTTCTCATACTGCGTGAGCAGCTGATCAGTCTGATTAGAAAAGCCCTTGCTGGTTGAGGCATCCCAGCGCTGGAAGTTGGTGCCAACGACCGCCTTGCCCTGCGGCGCCGAATTTGCGCTGCTCAGCAGCGCCTGGTAGGCATACCACGGGGTGGGGCCGCTGTTCGTCCAGCTGACCGCGGCATCATACTTGCCGCCCGAGAGGGCGTCAAAGTAGGGCGTGAAGTCGGCCTGAGCGCGGGTCGTCGCTTTGATGCCTGCCTTGTTCAGGTCATCGACGATAAAATGCACGTCCTGCTCCCAGTCGGTCCAACCATGGACGACATCCACCGTCATTGAGAAAGTTTTGCCGCTGGCATCCTGGTAGAAGCCATCACTGCCCTTCTTAAAGCCGGCCTGCTGCATATAGCTATCAACCTTGTCCTGGCCGCTCTCAAAGCCCATGTTTTGATACTGCGGCGCGATCCAGCTGTTCAGCGTGGGGATAATGACCCCGGTGGGATTGGCGACCGCGGCATATTTTGCCACGCCCTGCGGCAATTGCGCACGGTTAATCGCCGCGCTGATCGCTTTACGGACGGACAGGTTGTTGAAAGGTGCCTTCTGCAGGTTCAGGTACAGCATAACGGTATTGCTGGCGGCAAACCAGGTGTGGTTGTGCTGTGGGTCTTTCTGATTAAACTGGGCATCGAGATCGGGACTCCAGCCGCCCCCCATCCAGTCGAGCTTACCCTCAATCATCTGGGTAATGGCAGTCGCATTGTCTTTGACCGAAGGGATCTGGACTTTTTTCACCGCCGGTTTGGTGCCCCAGTAATCGGGATTCGCGTCGTAGGTAATCAGATCAGGGCTAAAACTGGTAAGCTTATAGGGGCCGGTGCCAACGGGATTCTTGTCGTTGGGGAACTTCGCCGGATCACCGCTGATGGTTGACCAGATATGCTGTGGCACGATGTACACCTGGTCCCCAATGCGGAAAAGCGCGGTGCTGCTTGCGTGCTGCAGCGTGAAGACAACGGTGCTGGGATCAGGCGCATCAACGCTCTTGATCAGAGACATGACTCCGGTCTGATCCAGGGCGGGATGCTGCTTCATCAGGTCAAAAGTGAACTTGACGTCGGCGCTGGTAAGATCCTTACCATCATTCCATTTCACACCGGAGCGCAGCGTGAAGGTCAGCTTTGTCAGGTCGTCGGAGTATTTATAGCTGGTGGCCAGCCACGGCTGGGTCTCACCATTATAGAGATTGGTGAAGTAGAGCGGTTCGTACAGCAGGCCCTGCGCTCCGTAGGCGCCCCCCTGGTTTGTATTAAAGTAAGGGACAAAGAGGTCTTTGTTCGTTTGCGCGGGAGAGGTGACGAGGCGTAGTGTCGTCGCTCGTGGAGTGGTCGTGGGTGGAGAACTGCCTCCACACGCGGCCAGCAGCATCACCATACCAGCCATGCCAAGCATGATCATAGCTTTGAAAAGCCGGCCTGTGCCTCGCTTGAGCGTATGCGAATGAAAAACCATAGAATACCTCCTCGTGTCAAATGCATTTCGATCAAACCATGATCGCGGATGTTGTTGCATCATCATGTGCGTTCCTTCTGTCATAGAGAATTCCTTTCCGCACTCATTCTCTTGTTCCCAGGGGCGTTTTCTCTGCCTCCTTTCTGTCGTATATACAACATGACAACACGATACCCTGACTCCATGCAGCAATGCTGCCGGATCTCCAAGTTTTCTATGAAATCTATAGAATCTGGTGCGAAACTGATGGCGCCACGCCACAGGATTCGCGCACGATCAGTTTCGTGGGTAGCACAACTCGAATATGTTTGCCGCCTCCTTGCTCGATTCGCGAGAACGTCATGTTATCGAGCCTGAATGGATAACTCTGGGGATTAATCAATGACAGCAGTAGCTCGCAGGCAATGGCCCCCATCTCGTGATGAGGCTGCCTGATGGTGGTCAGGCCTGGCCTGGCATACGCGGCCATGAGCATATCGTCAAAACCTATCACAGCCATATCGTCCGGGATGCGCACGCCATACTGCGAGGCGACATCGATCAGCCCAAAGGCCGTCTGGTCGTTTGCCGCGAAGATGGCGGTGGGACGTTCCTCCGGCGGGAGCGAGAAGATACGATGGGCA
>JAFMRP010001365.1 GCA_017354095.1 Ktedonobacteraceae bacterium | reverse complement strand
GCGAAAGATGGGATAGTAATCGCCGTGTGGACCGCAGATGGTGGTATCCCATTTTCCCATGAGCTCTTTACAAAGCCGGAACCAGGGTTCTTGTATGTGTGGGTTAGGCGGTGGATTCTCGCTGTAGTGGGCGTAAAGGCGCTCTACATCCACACTCCACTTGATAAATTTCTCAGTGTCTATAATTCTGCCGATCCAACGCCACGAATGTGTATAACCCATAATGCTATCCTCCCTTGCCACGTTTTCTCCTGCCTCATATTGTAACACAACGTACATGCAAATGTAAATACTTATATTATGTCACGTTAGAAGTATAAGATTATAATAGGGTAATACACAGGGCGAGCAGGCTGTATAGGATTGTGAGTTGGTATAATGGGGGGACCGTGAGCGAGAGAAAGGTGTCGGCAGAGATGTAAGGCCGCCCCCGAGAGGGCGGCCTTCTTGTAGATTGATGGTGGTGATGTTATCCCTTGACTGAGCCGGCCAGGATGCCGCGCACGAAGTAGCGCTGCATCGAGAAGAAGACCACCAGCGGCAGGGCCATCGAGACGAAGGCCGCCGCGATCAGCACCTCTTTATTGGAACCGAACGAGTTGACCAGGTTGGCCACCGTCAGTGTGAGCGGTGCGCGATCGGGATTGCCGCTCAGGAAGATCAGCGAGATCAGCAGGTCGTTCCAGACCCACATAAACTGGAAGATGCAGAGCGAGGCCAGGGCCGGTACCGAGAGCGGCATCACAATGCTCCAGAAGATGCGCAGATGGCCCGCGCCATCAATATGCGCCGACTCCATCAGGTCCGTGGGCAGGGTGACGAAGAAGTTGCGCAGCAGGAAGATGGCGAAGGGCAGGCCAAAGGCCGTGTGCGCCAGCCAGACCGCCGCGTACTGGCCTGTCAGGCCAACCGCCGTGTATATGCCCAGCAGGGGAGCCAGCGCTATCTGTAGCGGCACGATCTGCAGCGCCACAATCGTAAAGAAGATGGTGTTGCGGAAAGGGAACTTCATCCAGGAGAAGGCGTAAGCCGCCAGCGCGCCAATGATCATGGGTAGGATCGTTCCTGGAATGGCGATGATCAGGCTGTTAATAAACGATCCGGCCAGTCCCTGGGCCTTCAGTACATTGATATAGTTATCAAGGGTAAATTGCCACGGCGGGATCAGCCCCGACCACCAGCCGGTACTGTTGATCAGCGCAGCCGGGCGGAACGAGCTGACGAAGAGGCCAAAGGTTGGCACCGACCACAGCAGCCCGATGATGACCGCGATGGCTGTCAGGACGCCGTTGCTCACGCCACCCATCATATAGCTGCCGCCGCCAGTGCGCTCTTTGGCTTTGGGGGCCACTTTGGGCGTCGCCATCACCATCTCTTGCTCAGAACGAGATGTGCTCATCGTATCGCCTCCTCCCGCCGTATTCTGCGGACATTAATGTACATAATCGGGATGACCGTGAGCAGCAGCAGCACGGCCAGCGCGCTTGCCAGGCCATAGTTATTGTTATTGAACAACTCTTCGTAGAAGCGTCGTGCGATCACATCCGTATCGAAGGCGCCGCCGGTCATGACGTAGACGACGTCAAAGATCTTGAGGATGCCGATGACCACCGTTGTGGTGACGACGCCGATAGTCGGGCTGATCATCGGGATCATGATGCGCCAGAAGAGGGTAAAGCGGTTGGCGCCATCCATGCGCGCCGCCTCGATGATCTCGTCGGGGATGCCTTTGAGCGCGGCCGAGAGGATGACCATGCAGAAGCCTGCCGTCATCCAGACGTAGACCAGGATCAGCGCGAGATTATTGAAGCGTGCATCGATCAGCCAGGCCTGCGGCGGGATATGAAAGATACTCAGAATCGCGTTGAACAGGCCCGTCTGGGTCTTGTCGGGTGTCTGGTAGTCGTAGACCAGGCGCCAGATCACGCCCGCGCCCACGAACGAGATCGCCATCGGGATAAAGAGCATCGATTTGACCAGACTCTCAACCTTGATGCGGTCCACCAGCACGGCCACGATCAGGCCCAGGCCGACGGTCGCTATCGTGCCCAGA
>JAFMRP010000323.1 GCA_017354095.1 Ktedonobacteraceae bacterium | reverse complement strand
GCCCATCAGCACGATTGGGAGCAGCCCGATCCACTTCCAGCGTGGGCGCAGGCGCAGCAGCAAGCCCAGGCCCAGACCCACCAGCGCGCTCCAGACCAGGTGGCTGTTGACTTGGAGCGCGCCGTACGTGACTACGTCGGACGGGTCCATAATACTCGCACCCGCAGGCAGCCAGCTGATCAGCGTGCGCCCCACACCCGGGATGGCCACAAAAGCGAAGATCGAGCCCGCAAAGGCCCAGATATCGCCTTCCCTTATATAGCTGGCCTGGTCAATACTGGAATTGAAGTTGAAGAAAGCCTCGGCCAGCCCGAAGCCCGAACCCAGAGCCGCGCCGAGCAGCACCAGATCAACCAGGCTCAGCTGTCGCCGTATAGCGGGAATCATACAGGCCACGATGAGTGGCAGGATCTTGAGCCCTTCTTCGAGAAAAGGATCAATGGTATAAGAGTTATCCCTGAGCGCTATAACGAATGCCTGATCGGTCACCAGGCCATAGAGACGGGCCCCGCCTAATTCCAGCAGGAGTGTAACTGGCATGACGACCGCGACCCCGGCCAGCAGCGCTAGCAGCAGCAAGCGCCAACGGACCGTCCGCGTTAGTGAACCCAACCATGACAGCTGCAAAACGCCATAAAATTGAGCAAAAAACATGAAAAGAATCATAACTTCCCTGTGCTTTACTAGAAAAACGAGCCTTATCTCCGACCTAACCCTCTATACCGTTCCTCCCGCTCTGTTTTTAACTCCTGAGTACTCTGCCCTACTTGCTGATAATATTCTCCCATTATCTGGCTTATTTGAGCATAATGATCCATTTTCATCTGATATAACTCTGAATTATACATTACCATTATTTCCTCTACTTGCTTGCGATGCGCTTCTATTCTGGTATTTATTTCCTTCCGAAACTCTTCCGCATCCCATGAACCCTGCTCTACCATATCATTACAATGCTTTATATCCCCCATTAACGCTTTACGAATCCGATATACTTGATTTTCTGGTAGGACCATATCCTCATCCAGGTTTACCCACTCCCACTTCTCATCATCATCACTTATTGTCTCATTGCGGCGTGATTTTATATCTGAAATTGCTTGCTCTCTATGCGATTCTACGTCATTTTTAGCTGCGCCAATGCGTGGGTCTAGATGAGCCCAAGCCCCCCCTATATCCATTCCTGCTTGATGCGCTTTTTCATCTACACCTTCAATTGCTTCATCATTGTACATGTCCATTATTTTTAGAACTTCTTTTCCACGACCGAAGTATGACCTCATCTTCCAAGAGTCTAGATTCAGACTTCCATTTACTTTCCAATCCGCCAGGTCGCGCTCTGCTTCAATCTCCCAATCTGTCCAATCGCGCCCTGCTGTTAATTCCTGAGTGCGCTGCCGTACTTGACGATAAAATTTCCTCATTACCTGATCTACTCGATCCTGATAAATACCCATTCTCTGATCTAAGCCGTGGAGATATTTCTCAACTATAACTTCTACTTGCTCGTGGTGTTCTTTTATCCTTCCACTCATCTCATTTTTATATTTTTCCGTACCCCATTGACCACCCCTTGCTTGTCCATAGTAATTATTTACATCGCGAAATAGATCTTCGCCGAGCCTCACAACGTCGTATTGCAACGAATTTCTACTATTCATGCTGCGCTGCTCACTTCTTGCCCGTATAAACTGTGATTCTGCATCCTTCCTCGCTTGGGAAGCAATAGTATCTAAATATCTGTCTTCTCCTGTATGTTGTTTTGTCTGCTCAATTATAGATTCAATCTCTTTTACCACCTGATTATCATGTATTTCTTCTATATACTGAAGAAACTGTTTTCTACGATTGCGGCACAGTTCTATTTCTTTATCTTCTATCGTCGCAATTACCCTTATATTCCATTCTGCTAGATTGTGCGTTGCTTCAATCTCTAGCTTGCGCTCTGCTTCTCTCGCTGAATCGGACGCATCCCACTCCCTGTTAGAATCGCCCAGGCCTGCCTCCAGAGTTTCAGAACGTTGTCGCTGGATGTGATCACCCGAAGGCCGTATTTGCTCCAGCCCCTCCGTTTGCTGGCCCTGTTGTCTCTCATTTCCAGAATCCCTGCTGGATGGTGCCATTCCACCAGGCGTTTGGTCCGTCATAGGATCTTCCAGATCGCGTGTTACTCTCGCCTCCTGAGTACACCTATCCATTCGCTCGCTATATGATTTCATCTCCTTAACGAAATCATCTACTTGCTTGCCATATGATGTTTTTATCTTTTCTATTTGCTTGCCATACGATTCTTTTGCCTTATCTACTTGCTCACTATATATTTTTATATCTATTTCGCCTGATATTAACTGTTCATGATATGTATCTATAGTGTTTTCCATTTTATCCCGTTGTGTTTCTATATCACGAAAATATCTCTCCGATAGTGAGTAATGGTCACGTATAGCGAATTCTGCCCCTCGTTGTATTTCATGTACGCTATCTTCCATCTCATAATCATGGTGCCCTCTTATATCATTTGATGCATCATTACAATGTTTTAGCATGTCGTCAACAGCATCTCTTTTTTGGCCACTGTGTGACAACATCTCCTGTTTTGCTTGGTCGCACAATGACCTGATCTCTTGTTTCGTCTGATCAAGATCTGCTTCTCTCGCTGAATCTGATGCGCCTCTGCCCCCGATTAAACTGCGAAACAGGTCTTTCCACCCGATCTCTATATCTTGCTTTGTCTGACCAGGATCTGCTTCTCTCAGTAAATATGATGCGCTTCTATCGCGAAGCAGGCTGTCCCACCGTTCCACTGATGACATAGGCACTCCATGCCCACTATCACCGCCAGATTCATATTTGCTCATCAATACGACTCCCACTTATTATTAATACTACATATACTTCTAAGCATATATAGTATTATTTAGAGTTAACACCTTTGTGCGTTGATTACCCCCACTAGTGATTGCTCCATGAACAAAGTAACGACCTTTCCCATGTGTAGCCAGACCACTACTCAGACGAGACGCTGCACTATACGAAGAGCAGGAGAGAGGCCAGAATTCCACCGCTCAGGGCGCTTAGCAGAGATACCCTACCAGGAAACCGCCGAGAGTACCGGCAGTCGTGAGCAAAAGAATGGCAGAAGGTAAGCAACAGCTTTGACATGCTGTGAGTATGACAGCTATAGCCTCTCTTGCGTCGCTGCTATGAAACGCTATGAACAGGGCCGTGATAGGCAGTAGCACCAGAAACATCAAGACAGATATAAGCATATTGTGAATGATCACAAAGCCTATGATGCCTCCCAGTAGCGGTACAACCATAATGAGAGAGAGCAGGAGCAGGGTATTAGAACTGATTTCAGCATCCTCTATTCTCTCCATAGCTTTGCCAAGAGGGGTGGCACGAAAATGTTTCTTCTTTTTTTCAAATTGGAGTTTCCTGTTTCTCTTAATTCGCAGCATCACCTCATCAAATTCGTCGGGATAATAATCTGCTGGAGATGGTATGGAATGATTGAGGGAGCCTTCAGTTCTTGAGTTTACGGGCATGGGCGGTGGAGCATAATCAGCATACATCTGCTGGCTAGGATAATGCTGATTATGATAGATGGGATTGTAAGGAGATGAAATGTCATAATTGCTGTCTGGCATATAACCATTATTCATGTTTTATTAATTCCTTTCGGACATAACATGCTAATCTCATAGAGCTCATGAACTGGATCGATCAAAACAGTATCCTGTGGATCATAGCTCCTCCCACATTCACCATTGGAAGACTAGTATACCGAGAAACAGGACAGGAGACGATAGCTTTTGCATATCATCTAGGAGGCATCAAGAAGGCACGGGAAGCCGGGGTGGTTCCCCAAAAATTATCTCCAGGTCCCTGACACCTCACACGGTCTTCCAACAGCCACACCTGCCTGTGCCAAAGACAGTGTAGCGCGGGTGGATGCACAAGGAATCCCTCCAAAGAGCTATTACAAGGGAGTATTCTGCTCCTTGTACTCTAGAGCAGATGCAGTTCACGAGCACGGGTCACCGCCTGGGTGCGATTGCTCACCATGAGTTTCGCGAGGATATGCTTGACATGAAGTTTGACTGTATGCAAACTGATCACCAGCTGCTGCGCGATCTGCTGGTTGGAGGAACCAGGAGCCATCAGTTGGAGCACCTCTAGCTCGCGAGGACTCAGCGGCTCAAGTAGCGGCTGACGAGCAGCTGGCCGTTTCGGATCAGCAGCGATGCCCCGAATGGGGAGAATTGCATCTTGAATCCTCTGCACATAGGCCGGAGAGGCAGCAGTAGCGCCTGCAACGAGCGCGAGCAGGCTCGCCATATCTTCTCCTTCGTCAGCGAAGAGGCGCACATAGCCTTCTGGTTCCGCCTGAGCCAGCACCGCTCCCAGCGTGGAGAGGGCCTGTTTTGTCTGGCCTAACGCTTGCAAGGTCAGCGTGGTGAGGACCTGGATCTCCCTCAACCAGCCTGACAGATTCCTCTGGGTAGCGATAGCGCGTAACTGATCCAGCAGCATCAACGCTTCTTTGAACGCCTCCGGCTTTCGGTGCAGGCGCCCTCGTGCCATCAAGATGCGCGCCAGCGTCATATAATCCACATAGTCGTGGCGCGAAAGCGAGGATCGCAGGTGATCATCGAAGCGTAATCGGCGCCGGGCTTCCCAACGTTCGATATGCTCAAACTGACCCTGCATCAGCGCCAGGCGCACAGAGAACGCTTCCATGCTCCTTTGCCCTGGATGAAAGAGCTGAGGAGCATGAGCTGGCAATGCTGCCAGCTCGGACGCCGCTCGTGCGAACAGCTGCCCGGCTTGCTCGTCGTTGCCCCATGCCAGAGCCACCTGCGCTTGCACCCAGGAACTGCGGGAGGGAATGAGAGAAAAAGGCAGTTCCAGCTGACTCACCAGCGCTCGCGCCTGCTGTGCTCGTTCCTCCGCTTCGGCCAGCTGATTCCATTCGTAGAAAAGGTTGGCCTGACGGACCTGCATCAGTGCCAGATAGAAAGAAGATGAGCCCTCCCCCTGGTCCAGCTGCTGGAACACCTGCTCATACAGTTGCCCCAGTGCGCGCAATTGCCCCCGAGCCTCGTAGATCTCGGCGAGCATGGGGACAGTCGATAAAAACTGCGGATGATCCGCGCTGATGGAACCAGCGGGGAAGGTTTCCAGGAGCTCCTGTTCAGCGGCCTCCAGATCGCCACGCGCACGATAGAGGACCCCCAATGTCATCTGACGGCTCGCTGTAATGAAACGGCTCAAGGCATCTTCGGTCGGAGAACCCATCGATCTCGCCTGGTGGGCCAGCGTGATCGAACGCTCCGTATCACCCTGCGCCATCGCCATCCATGTCTGCCGAAGGTGAAACATCTCAGGAAATTCTGCCCAGAATGCCGCATGATCCCGGCTCTGTGTCTGGATCTGCTCGTTGAGATGCGAAGGCAATATCTCCACCACCTGCTCTGCGCTCCCCAGAGGAAGCTTGTCGAACCGCTGCGCCCAGATCAGGGCCAGCGAAAGCAGCGGGGAGGCCGCAATCACATCCGGAGGAAGTTGAGCGAGCAGCGTTCGCATATGCAGAAACTCCCCCCGCTCAAACAGCTGTGGCATCAACTGCTCCATCAGAGCCGCTGCACGAGACTGATCACCCGCGAGCAAGGCATACTCACATGCTTCCTCTTCCTGGTGCTGCTCTTCATACCAGCGACTGGCCCGGCGATACAACTCCGGTATGCGCTCAGGCTCCCGCTCTCGCAGATGAGCCAATAACGCTTCGGCAAAGAATGGATGATAGCGATACCAGGTTTCCGCCTCATCCAGAGCGCTGACAAAGAGATTAGCGGCGCGCAGTTGCGTCAGGCGCTCCTCACTACCAGCCTCTCCCAGCACCACATCGCACAGAGCTCCACAAAGCCGTCGCAGCACGCAGGTGAAGAGCAAAAAGCGCTGTATCTCCGCTGGCTGCTGCTTCAGGATTTCTTCACTCACATACGCTCGCACAAAACGATGCGTGCCACCTGCTTGTCGCAAAAACTCGGTCGTATCAGCCTTGCCACGCAGCACCAGTGCCAGCAGTTGGAT
>JAFMRP010000031.1 GCA_017354095.1 Ktedonobacteraceae bacterium | reverse complement strand
CGTGTACTCCATCTTACAGCGCCGTGCCCATGCGATTGTTCGCATTACCGCTTCTTCTTGCACATCAGGTGGTGCATCGACGTGTGTGCAATAGTCCAGGCACATTATCACATCTGCATCATAGCTGAACTGTAACTGGACCGCCTTCTCGGGCGTCAGGCGAAACTTTCGCTCTGATCCTTCCGGCTTAAAGGTGAGCCCTTCATCGTCCAGGTAGCCGAACTTTTTATTTTGCTGGATCAGTGAGTAGGCCTGGAATCCGCCTGAATCGGTCACGATGGGGCGTTTCCACCCACTCATCTCGTGTAGTCCTCCAAGCGCCTGAATCGTTGAAGTTCCTGGATGCTGCATCAGGTGAAAGGTGTTCATGACTGCCGCTGTTATCGCGCACGCCTCCAGATCCGTCGCATCTACCGCTCGCACTACTCCCAGTGTGGCGTCTGGCATAAACACGGGCATCTCCACCTTCCCATGCGGCAGCCATAAATCCCCATACTGCTCTTGCCCACTGCTTTGGTTTTCGCCAGCCATCGCCGATGCTATGGCCCTCTCCTGATCTTCCTTCATATAATGAACCTGCCTGTGCTAGAATTTGCTCGACTATTATACATCACTATGGACTGGCCCAGAGATACCCGGGTAGTTCTTCAGGCTATCGGGCTCCTATTGACAAAGAAGGGAGGGGTATGCTACAAGTAAATGAAATAGAACGAAATGATACGAAATTTTGTGAGAGTTAGAAGATGTATCGAGAATCCTCACGCTTACCAGCGCCAGAAGGGCCTGGTGGCCCCGCGCTCTTTACTTATGAACGCCGGCAGCGCATCTTTCATTTGCTGGAAGAGCAACAGCGCGTAACAGTGCCTGCGCTAAGCCAGCTCTTCCTGGTATCAGAGGTAACTATTCGCAAAGATCTAGCCTGGCTAGAGAGCCAGAAGATGGCTGTGCGAACGCATGGGGGAGCTATTCTGGCAGCACAAGTGCCTACTCTGCCAGAGATGGAGTTTGATGTTCGTGAGAGCCTGCATCACTCTGAGAAGGAGCGGATTGGGGCCGCGGCAGCAGCACTGGTGCAGGATGGCGAAACAATCTACCTGGATGCCAGTACAACAGCTCTGGCGATGGCGCCATTCTTGCAGACCAGGCGTGAACTGACGATTGTGACCAATGGGCTGCGGATCGGCATGGAACTGATTGGTGTGCCCGGCGTCTCGGTCCTCATGCCTGGTGGTATGCTGCGGCCGGAATCGTTCTCCCTGGTGGGAAACTGGGGAACTGCGGTGATGCAGCAGATCCATATCAGTAAGGCCTTTATGGGGGCGCGCGGCTTTACATTGCAAGAAGGATTGACCGATGTCAACAACGAAGAGGTGGAGCTGAAACGGACCGTGGTTCAGATAGCCAGAGAGGTGATTGCGCTCATTGACTATAGCAAATGGGGACAGGTCGCCCTGGCCACTTTCTGCCAGTCAGAGCGGATCAAGACGATTATTACCGATAAAGAGACTCCTGAAGAACAGATACAGCAGGCGAGGAGCAGGGGGATAGAGATCGTACAGGTCTAACAACTGATGTCATGAGTACGTAAGAAAAATGCCTTTGGATCAAGCTCACATACTGGAGTATAAGGTTGCCATAACTATAGCAATAACCTGGCACGTTGATCGAGACAGAAAGGAAGTGCTCGCTGATGAGTGATGCAGCGTATGAGCTTTTTGTGCGCCAGCAGGCGGATCGCGGTATCGATGTTGATCATGTGAAGGAGCGAATTAAAAAGCTGAAAGTAGAGACACCTTCCTGGGGCTATGGTGACTCAGGTACACGCTTCAAAGTTTTCCAGCAGGTCGGCGTTCCCCGCACTCCTTTGGAGAAGCTTGACGATGCTGCCCAGGTGCAGCGTCTTACCGGCATGTGCCCCTCTGTGGCGCTGCATATCCCCTGGGACCATACCGATGACTACGAGCAGTTGCGCAGCCATGCGGAAGCGCTCGGACTGACCCTGGGAGCTATCAATCCCAATCTCTTCCAGGATGACGACTATATTTTCGGTAGCCTCTGCAATTCTCAGCCGGCTATTCGCCATAAGGCTTGTCAGCATATTTTAGAGTGTATTGATGTTGCCAGGAAGGTTGGTTCATCAACTATCAGTCTGTGGCTGGCGGACGGCTCCAACTATCCTGGTCAGCAGAGCATTCGCCAGCGTAAGCGCTGGTTGCAGGAGTCTCTGGAGACGGTATACCAGGCGCTCGATCCTCACATGCTTCTGCTGATCGAGTACAAATTTTTTGAGCCAGCTTTTTATCACACCGACCTGGGTGACTGGGGCATGGCGTTCAATGTCGCGCAAAAGCTTGGTCCACAGGCCCAGGTACTGGTTGATACAGGCCATCATGCCCAGGGTACCAATGTGGAGCAGATCGTGGCCTACTTGCTGGATGAGAAGAATCTGGGAGGCTTCCATTTCAATAGCCGTAAGTATGCCGACGACGATTTGATTGTGGGCGCTATTAACCCGTACGAGCTCTTTCTGATTTTTTATCAGATCATCGATGCATCTGTGGACGAAGATGCAGGGGTGCGGGCGACGGCGGAGCGGATCAATTATATGATCGACCAGAGCCACTGCATCGAGCCAAAGATTCCTGCTATGATCCGTTCAGTGCTCAATGTGCAAACACAGTACGCGAAGGCCTTGCTGATTAGTCTCGACCAGGTCGGGCAGGCTCAGGAGAAGCAGGATGTGCTCGCGGCGGAGCAGGCGGTACGTGAAGCCTTTGAGTGTGATGTTACGCCTCTTCTGCGAGTGGTGCGCGAGGAGGTGGGCGTACCCGTCGATCCGATGCGCGACTACCTTTCTAGTGGCTATGCCGAGTCTATTCGCGCGCGCGGAAAGGGCGGTGCCAGTTGGTAAACGTGCTTGCTTTCGATCTGGGAGCAAGCAGTGGCCGTGCTGTTGCCGGAACATTTGATGGAAAGAGTATCGCCATTCGGGAGACGCACCGCTTTCCCAATGACTTTGTGCGTGTGGGATCGCATCTCTACTGGGATATTTTACGCCTGTTTACTGAAGTGAAGCAGGGACTTGTAGCGGCTCGCACTCAGGGCTATAGCGATCTGCGAAGCATTGGCATCGATGCATGGGGGGTCGATTTCGGGCTGCTTGATGAGCAGGGCGAGCTGCTTGGTCATCCCTATCACTATCGCGATCCTCAGACGCAGGGTATGATGGAGGAGGTTGAACAACTGCTCCCGCGTGCGGAACTCTTCGCGCGCACCGGCATCCAGTTCATGCCGATCAATACGCTGTACCAGCTCTACAGTCTGAAAAAAAGGCGCTCGCCACTGCTGGAGAAAGCTGCGCACTTGCTACTGATCCCTGAATTGCTGCGCTATTTTCTCACTGGTGAGCGGATCAGTGAGTGGACCATCGCCTCGACGACACAGCTATGTAGCCCGCACACGCGCAACTGGGATCGAGAGATCATCGAGCGGCTAGACCTGCCTGTCCATGTATTTCTGGAACCTGTCGCGCCCGCTACGTTTGCCGGCAAGCTCCTGCCTGCTATTGGTGAGGAAGTAGGGCTGCCAGACGTTCCCCTAACAGCTGTCGCTGAGCACGATACCGCCTCGGCGGTTGTGGCTGTGCCGAGCGACAGCGCCAGCTTCGCGTATCTGAGCTGTGGCACCTGGTCGCTACTTGGCACAGAGGTCGCAGAGCCGGTACTGAGCGAACAGGCTCTGGCCTGGAATGTGACCAATGAGGGCGGGATTGGCAGTACGACACGCTTGCTCAAAAACATTACCGGTCTGTGGCTGCTGCAAGAATGCCGCCGTATCTGGCGCGGTGTGGGTCAGCAGATCTCTTATGAGGACGAAGCACAGCTAATAACACTGGCAGAGCCATTTCTGACCTTTATCGATCCCGATGATCCACTTTTTGCCAGCCCTGGCTCGATGCCTGAGCTGATCCAGCAATACTGCCGCCAGCGTGGCCAGCGCGTACCGGACACCATGGGTGCAATTCTGCGCTGCATCATTGAGAGCCTGGCCATGAAGCATCGTTTTGTGCTGAAGCGTATAGAGCAGCTGGCGGGACAGCGCTTCAGCGGGCTGCACGTGGTTGGAGGTGGTGCCGCGCACGGATCGCTCTGCCAGTGGACGGCGAACGCGCTTGCTCGCCCGGTATGGGCCGGACCGCAGGAGGCGACGGCGATAGGCAATGTGCTGGTGCAGTTGATGGTTCTTGGTTATATTCAAGATCTTCAACAGGCACGGCAGATTGTGCGCACTTCCTTTGAGATCAAAGAGTATGAGCCGGTCGAGGCCGAGCGCTGGGAAGAGGCCTATCAACGATTCCTGACCATTATCGAGCGATGAGAGCGCAAGATCTCTCATCGCTCTTTCTTTCGATTTGCCGCGAAAAACAGTCAGAACAGTGGAAGTGCACTCTTACACACTGTGGAATTCGTATGAACCCGACATTACCTTATACACGACACGCCCAGACTCTTCGCGCAGGTAGGTAACCCCTTCAGCCTCATGCGCTGGCCCGCTGCTCTCCGTAACGCGATCTCTGGCGCTGGCCGGCATGTAGACGGTGGCCATTGTGTTTGCAGGCACGATGATGCGCAAGACCAGCGCTCCCGCCTCGTGTCGCCACTCGCTGCTGATCGTTCCCGTCAGAGCGTGGTATTCCGCCCGGACATAGTTCAAGCTCTGGTGTGGGTATGGTCTGACGACGAAGCGCTGGAAGCCAGCTCCATGCTCCTCCACATCGATCCCCGCCACGTATTGATAGAGCCACTGCCCAACTGAACCAAGCGAATAGTGGTTGAATGAGTTCATGCGGGGATTCTGGAAGCCATCGACGTCGGTCCAGCCATCCCAGCGCTCCCAGATGGTGGTCGCGCCATGCTTGATCGAGTAGCCCCATGATGGAAACGTGTCGTTATGCAGCAGGCGATAGGCCACATCGGTGTAGCCATGCTCGGTAAGTACCGGGCAGAGATAACCCACGCCCACAAAGCCTGTAGAGAGGTGCCAACCTTTTTTCTCGATATCTGCTATCAGGTGCCGGGCTGCCAGCGGACGCAGTGCCTCGGGTAGCAGCTGCATATGCAGCGCCAGCACATAGCAGGTCTGCGTTTCGCCCTGTACACGGCCATCCTTGCTCACATAGGCGGCACAGAAGGCAGCCCTGATGCCCTGGAACAGTTGTGTGTACTTCTGCGCATCTTCGTGCCGCCCGAGGGCTGAGGCTATCTGCGACATGAGCAGCGCGTCGTAGGCGAAATAAGCAGTGCCCAGCACCTCTTTGGGCGTATCGGCCTCGATAGAGAGCCAGTCACCATAGTTGTTGCCGAGCTTGTTGGTCCAGAGCAGATCGGGGTTGGCCGCGCGAATATACTCGATCCAACTCGCCATTGCGTCATAGTTCTGCTCGATGATGCGCGTGTCGCCATACATTTTATATATTGTCCACGGTACGATCACGCCCGCGTCACCCCAGGCCGGAGCGCCATCTGAGAGCACGCATGCGCGTGGAGCTACATCGGGAAAAGCCCCCCCGGCGGACTGTCCATCGACGACGTCGGTCATCCACTTGCTGAAGAATGGCGCAACGTGCATATTGTAGCTGGCGGTGCGCACGAAGATCTGCGCGTCTCCCATCCAGCCCAGGCGTTCGTCGCGTTGCGGACAATCGGTCGGTACGCTCAGGAAGTTGCCGCGCTGCCCCCATACGATGTTACGCTGTAGCTGGTTGACCATGGGGCTGGAACACTCAAACGAACCGGTGGACGGCGTCGCGGAGTGAACTACGCAGCCGGTAATGGCCTCCAGGGACAATTGGCCAGGATAGCCCTCTACCTCGACATAACGAAAGCCATGAAAGGTGAAGCGCGGCTCGAAGATCTCTTCTCCATCGCCTTTGAGGATGTAGGTATCGGTCTGGCGAGCTCTGCGCAGGTTGGTCGTGTAAATCGTGCCATCTGGATTGAGCATCTCGGCGAAGCGCAACTGCACCCGCGTACCAGCTGCCCCTTGTACCCGGAGGCGTACCCAGCCAACCATGTTCTGTCCCATATCAACGACGTAGACTCCTGGCGATACTTCGCGCAGCGCCTGCGGTTTGATCTCTTCCGTAACCTTGACCGGCTCCGCTTGCTCGGCCACCAGCTGCACCATGTCTCGCTCTTCTACTACGACCGGTTGCCAGCGCTCGCCCGCGTAGCCGGCTCTATTCCATCCACCCAGCTCACGGCGCGCATCGTAAGCTTCACCTTGCAGCAAGTCCGCATAGACAATTGGCCCGGTTGCGCCCTGCCATGAACCGTCGCTGGTAACCGTCTCGCTGCTCCCATCGGTGTACTCAAGCTGCAGCTGGAACAACAAGCGCGGCGCTTCGCCGTAGCGAGCGTATCCCTTGCTACCAGCTGGTAGAGCCGGCATTCCCACGTAGCCACAGTACCAGCCTGTGCCCAGGATTGCGCCCAGTGCATTCTCTCCCGGCTGCAGCAGTGAGGTGACATCATAGGTCTGGTACTGAATACGCTTCTCAAAGTCGGTCCAGCCGGGAGCCAACTGGGCTTCGCCTATACGCTGGCCGTTGATATACGCTTCATAGAGTCCCTTTGCGGTGATATACAGCCGCGCCTTACGCAGTGTGCCGGACAGCGTGAGCGCTTTACGCAGATAGGGACTGGCGACCAGTCCAGCTATGTCGTCTTCTACGGCATGCGTCTCCTGTTCGCGTAGTTCTAACCCGATCCATTGCGCTCGCCAGTCTTGGGATTGGAGCAGCCCCATTTCCCAGTAGGCTGGCTCGCTATACGCAGAAGGAACTCCATGCTGATCCCAGACACGTACCTTCCACCAGCAGCGCTGACCAGACGTTAGCGCCGCACCAGCATAGACGATGTGGACAGACTGCGCAGAATCAACTTTGCCACTATCCCACAGGTCGCCACGATCAACTGCCAGCGCAGCCTCGCTGCTGGCCACGAGGATCTGGTAGGCCAGCTGGCTCTGTGCTCGCTGTGTGGCTTGTAGCATCCAGGAGAGCCGAGGGTGTATACTATCGATGCCCAGTGGGTTGACCAGGTACTCGCAGTGTAACCGGGTGGGGGTAATTGTTCCGATCATCACGTCTGTGTTCCTTCCATCTCTTTACGTAGAGCGAATACAACGTAGTATTTTTAATTTCGTTTCATTTCGATATTACGTAGCATAAAAACAATCATGCTGTCAAGGGCTTCGGTTGCGATTCTTGGCGATATCAGTGTTCCTGACCTTGACAAACAAGCTTATTATATGTTACCCACTAAAACAAGATGGAATAAATTTGATTCCAAAGGCCAGAAAATGAAATAATATGAAATGTATCAAAACTTGCATACATCGGGCTAGCTAATGTAAGGAGAAAGATTGTGGTTGTAAATTTGTGGAATCGAGAGCGCGTGGCAGACTTGCAGGACGAGCTTGCACAACTGGTTCACCGCTCTAATCTGCTGGGAGCGGATCGTTCGGTGGCCAACTGGGGTGGTGGCAATACCTCTGTCAAAACGACGGTGCTGGACTTTCGTGGGCGCGAAGTTGAAATGATGTGGGTTAAGGGAAGCGGGTCAGATCTGGCAACTATGCAGGCTAGGCACTTTACTGCGCTCCGACTCGACGATATTTTACCGCTCATGGCACGTGATGAACTATCCGATGAGGAGATGGTAGCCTACCTTTCACACTGTATGTTAGATGCCAGCCATCCACGAGCTTCAATCGAAACGCTGCTCCATGCATTTCTACCCTTTAAACATATCGATCATACCCATCCTGACGCGATCGTCAGTATTTGCTGCTCGGATAATGGACGCTCCATCGCCGAAGAGATCTATGGCAAGCGCTTCGTCTGGGTACCCTATGTGCGGCCTGGTTTCTTGCTCTCCAAAATGATCGCAGAAGCCGTGCAGGCCAATCCCGAAGCCGAACTGGTCCTGATGGAGAAGCATGGCCTGGTTACATGGGGCGAGACCTCCGAAGCCTGCTACCGCCAGACAATAGCAGTTATCAATGAGGCGCAGGAGTATATAGAGGCGCGCGCACAAGGGAAACCGCTGTTCGGTGGCCAGCGCTATACGGCCCTGCCTGAGCATGAGCGCCGCGACATTCTGGCCCAGGTGCTGCCGGTTATACGCGGCTCGGTGAGCCGGGGGCAGCGCGCCATCGTGACCTATGATGACGCCGATGACGTGCTCTCATTCGTCAACAGCGTCGCGGCACCACAGCTGGTGCAGGTTGGCTCCCCCTGCCCCGATCACCTGGTCCATACCAAACGAGTGCCGCTTTATATCGATTGGGACCCGGCTACACGTGATAGCTCGGACTTGCAAGAGCGCATCAAAGCAGGCATTGTCGCGTATCAGCAGGCCTACCAGGACTATTTCGAGCGCAACAAAAGTGAAGGGGATGTGCTCGTTTTTTCAGCGCCGCGCGTTATCCTCATTCCAGGCATCGGTATGGTGAATACCGGCAAGTCGTGGGCCATGGCCCAGGTCAGTGCCGCCCTGTATCACCGGGCCATCGCAGTAATGCATGGGAGTACAACTCTGGGCAAGTTTACCTCATTGAATGAGCAGGAGTCCTACGCGATCGAATATTGGCCTCTGGAACTCTATAAGCTGAGTCTTCAACCGCCTGAGGCCGAGTTCTCACGCCAGGTGGGGATGGTGACGGGCGGCGCGGGCGGCATTGGCGGCGCTACCTGCCGTCGTTTTGCAGCCGCAGGTATGCATGTCGTGGTCGCGGATATCAACCTGGATCGGGCATGGCAGGTGGCTGACGAGATCAATCAGGCTCACGGAGAAGGCCGGGCCAGCGCCGTGGGCATCGATGTAACCAATGAACAGAGTGTAGCACAGGGCATACGCGATATCGTGCTTACCTACGGCGGCCTGGATGTGGTCGTGAACAATGCGGGCATCGCTTCGTCACAGTCCCTGACGGAAACCACGCTGCAGGAGTGGAACCGCAACATGGATGTACTCTCCACTGGCTACTTTCTGATCGCGCGCGAGTCCTTGAAACTCCTGCAGATGCAGGGTATGGGCGGTAGTATGGTCTTTGTGGCCTCCAAAAATTCTGTCTATGCAGGCAAAAATGCCGCCGCCTATAGCACTGCGAAGGCCGCCGAGGTTCACCTGGCACGCTGCATCGCTGTGGAGGGGGGCGATTATGGTGTTCGCGTCAATGTGGTGCTGCCCGACGCGGTCCTGCAGGGCTCGACTATCTGGAGCTCCAGCTGGCGCGAAGAACGAGCCGCAGCCTACGGAATTCAGGCTGATGAACTGGAGGAGCACTATCGCAAACGCACAATCCTGGGCGTTAATGTGCTGCCAGAAGATATCGCTAATGCGATCGTGTTTCTGGCTTCGTCACAGTCAGCGAAAACAACAGGCTGCATGATCACGGTTGATGGCGGTGTTCCCGCAGCCTTCGTACGCTGAATGCAGGCGAACACGATTATCTCAATACTATGGTCGAGTAACCAGGGTATTCATGCATAGTTTGTCTTGTGAGCGGTAAAAAAGAAATATAAGTCCCAGCACTCTTTGAATAGTCGAAGCAAGATGAGGTTATCATGAACAGCACCCCCGCATAAATCATGCTCATATACTGTGAAGCCCCCTGGCAGGACCCAGGGGGCTTCTATATAGTACTTTGGGAGTAGATATAGGCATTTTTACATATTTTTAATGCCTGCACGGTAAAGGAGAAGATATAATAAGACTGTGGCACTCAAGAATAGTTCCAGCTGTTGAGTTTTTTCGCAATTCCTTTTGCCTTTCTGTCTATTTGTGCTCTCTTCTTGCATAATAAATAGATGTAAATGCACATAAAGATGAGCTGTACCTGGGTGCTCCGAGAATATTTTGAGGGTATGGTCAATAATACGGCAGAACGTTTAGGGAGACAAGGATGGCACCTCCCATTCATCGTTATGAACTTTCTTTGCAAGTTCTCTTAGAGAACTTACAGGAACTGCGATCTACTGGGCTACTACAAACACAAATAACTGGACTAACCATAAAGGGCAGGCAGATAAATGAGGCATGCCGGGTAGAGCTGGCCTTGGAAAAAGGCGCTGTTCGCCAATGTACTATTTTTCATCAGAACGGGGACCTGCTCCTGCAAGGAAACGAGGCCTGGCTTACATTGCGGTCGCGTGCTACCCAACGGCACGCCTGGCAATTTTCCCAGGGCGGATCGATTGAGGCTTCGCCCGCCAGGTATCCGACAAGCCCTTCTACGCCCGTACTATCACGCGAAACCCCTGCTCCTGTGGCACCTCAAGGGAAATATGGCGTAATTCCGCGTCTCCTTCCCTCTACAACTGCCGCTACTCTGCAACAGCTTTCCCGTGAATACAGGCGCATTCTCACCCTCGTCGATGGACAACGCAGCGTCCAGCAGATCGCGGCACTTCTCTCTCTCTCTCCCGAATACATTCATCTCGTGCTCCATCAGTGTCGTTCCTGGCAGCTTGTTGCTTATGAAGGAGTATAAGCTTGAGGGCAAGAGGCACTCCATTTTCGTTCTATTCCCTCTAGAAAGGCGGACGATATGAACAATGCTATGAACTTTCCATCTCAGCGGCAAGCACCGGGTGATCCCGAAGCTGAATGGTCACATCGTAACTTTGGCGATCAGAATTTTCAGGAGAAGCGAGGCTTTTTTGCCTGGTGGTACAGGCTGACTGCCCCTCCCGATCCCCCGCCGGGCTCAACCTTCCGCCAGCGCGATAACGCACGTCGGGGACGAATCGCCAGCGCCATTATGCTGTTCCTGGGCACGATTCTGCTGCTGGTCTTTCCCATCGGCATTCTGACTCCTAATCATACGATTGCGATTGTTGCAGTGACCGTCTGGACGGTTATTCTGATCAGCATTCCATTAAATCGCCGTGGCCTGGTGATCCTTGTCGGTGTGCTGATCGGTCTATCCGTCAACGTTGGCCAGTATTCCAGCGTCCTGACTTCGTCGATCTCTCCTAAAGGCCTGTCGATTAATGACACAGATATCCTCTACCTGCTGGTTTTCGCGGAGATCCTGATTGGCGCTATTCTACCTGTCAACTGGATCTTTTTGCCCGTGGCTATCAATATCCTGTTCAGCATCTGGCAGTTGAATTTCGCTCATCATGACCCTACCCTTGTCCCGGCAATTTCTTCCCTTATCCTTTCCCGCGTTATACAGCTTCACGTGTTCGTGACCGGTATCATCTGGATTCTTGGTAGATATGCACAACAAGCCATCATGCGAGCAGACCAGGCCGAAGAAGTGGCCCGCCTCCATCATGAGATCGCCCTCCAGGCACAGGCGGCCGAGGAGCAGCGACAGGAACTGGAGGAGGGCAAGATTGAGATTATCACGACCCTGCAACGCTTTGCGAACGGCGACGGGAACGCACGCACGACCCTGCCCGCTAATCACGCACTCTGGATGCTGGCAGGTACGATTAATAACTTGCTTGCTCGCCTGCAGCGCCTGCGCATGCAAGAAGTGGAGATGCAGCAGCGCTTATACCCACGCTTGCAACAGGTCGCGCAAATGGAACAGCAGAAGCAACGCGCACAGCTGCTCGCTCAGGAAGTCGTCGACGCTATTCGACACGCGGAACGCAGCGGACAACCACTGCGCTTACCAGAACTGACCGGAACTGCCTTCGAGGGCGCGCTCACGGCCCTCAATGGTGTGTATATGGTGAGGCGTCCACCTTTTGATCGCCGTCAGTCCACTTTCTGATCGCAATCATTTAGGTAGGAAACGGTTATTTCACAAAGGAGAAAAGTCATGACAGAGACATCCATGGGGGAACTCCCCGAGTCTCAAGCTGGGGAGGATGTGGTGTCGAAAGCGAAACAGCCCGAAGCATCTTCAGACCCGGAAACCACCGGGTCTGAGGATACCACCGCAGTTTCTGAATCTGGGTCCGAGGAAACCCTTCAAACGGAGGAGGCGCAGGAGACGACGCCGAACGACGAAACCGAACCCGTCCAGGAAGCGTCATCCACGACTGAAGTAGCGCCAACTGCCGAATCAGCTCAAGAGGAGACTGTGCCAGAAGATCCTCCCACTGCCGAAGTCGTGCAGGAGGAGACACCTGCTTCTGAATCACCAGAGGTGCCCACCGCTGCTGAAGAAGCTGAAACAACGCCGACGCCTGAACCACCAGAGCAAAGCGAGAATGAAGGAGAAAGCGAGGCGCACGAGGACGCCGCTCCTGCTGAGAGTAATGCTGGCGAGGAAGTCGTTGCTGAGACCATCGCGGCTGCTGAGGCTTTGACTGAGGAGCCCGCAACCGGTCTGCCCGTTCCCGATAAGCCACAGTCTCCCCTGTGGGTCGGTCTCTATATGCTCGCAAGCCTGGTGGGTGGCCTCTCAAGCGTTTGTATCAAGCAACTATTGCTCCCACTACAGGTCCAACAACTGGACCCGCAAAACTATTATATTTCATTTCTCATCGTTGCTTCTTTAGGCGCGTTTGCCGGACTTATCGCTTCACCATTATCTGGTGCGCTCAGTGATCGCACGACGCTGCGCTGGGGACGCCGGCGTCCGTGGATTACTGGCAGCGTGATTACCCTGGGCATCGGCCTGCTGATTATGGCCTTTGCTCCCAATGTCCCGGTCCTCCTGGTCGGTGAAATCATCGCCCAGTTAGGCGCGGATGCCCTGCTGGCTACATCGACCGCGGTTATCCCTGACCAGGTCCCGCCCGTTCAGCGTTCCGTTGTCGCGGCGTTCAATGGCATGGCTCCTATTGTGGGAGGCACGGTTGGGTTGCTCCTGGTGACGCGGCTCACCAATCCCACCCCCGCACAGACCTCACAGGGCTATCTTTTGCTGGCTGTAGTCTCGCTCGTCCTGGTTGGCGTATTTCTGCTGGTGCTGCGCGAGCGGCGGCTGCCTGAGGAGCTTGTTCCACCCTTCCGCGCACGTGAGTTCTTTGGCGGTTTCGTGATTCGCCCGAAGCGCTATCCGGGCTTCCTCTACGTGGTCGGATCACGCTTTCTGATTTTTCTAAGCTTTACCATGCTCGGAGCATATACGCTCTTTTACCTGCAATCACTGCGTGTTCCCAATGCTTCTCAAAACGTGGCATTATTCCAACTCATCTCTACCATTTTCGTGCTGGTGGGCGCGATAGCCGGCGGCTGGCTCTCCAAAGTTACGAACAGGCTGAAACCCTTCGTCATTGGTGGCGCATTGCTTATGGCTGTTGCTCTGCTCATTATCGGCTTCGTTCCGTCCTGGGATATCATACGTATCGCCGCGATCATCTTTGGTATGGGCTTCGGTCTCTATCTCGGCGTGGATATCGCCCTGGCGGTACGCGTATTGCCGGATGCCAGAAGTAGCGGTAAGGACCTGGGCATCCTGCATATGGCGATCTTCCTGGCGCTGATCCTGAGCCCAATTTTTGGCAGCGGCTCATTGACGCTGTTCCACAATAACTTTACGCTGGTCTTTGGCATCGCGGCGCTCTCCAGCTTGCTGGGCGCTGCTTTGATCCTGCCGGTGAGATCAGCGCGCTAATCGCCCTCCATCGCAAAGTTGACGGGCGGAAATGTAAGGCAACCCCTCGCGGGTGATTCCTTGCCGCCAGATGACGTGCAGCGTAGGTGCGTCAGATTCCTCGCAGACGGCCTGGGCGCGTAGCGCCAGACGCGCTAGCGTCGTTGGCCGTCTGGACAAGAGGCCCACCGTTTCTGGCGGAATACCAAGGGTCTTCCTTACCGACCGCCTGACCGCAGAGAGACGCGCCAGCGGCGTTGGCGGTCGGAATAGAGAGGACAGCCGGGGCGCGGGTGGCCAGGGCAGCGTTCAGTTGAGATTCAGGCTAGGCAAGTAAACTTGGTCATAACAGGCATTGAGGAAAAAGTCATCGCAATGTGCAACAAAAAAGCAATCACGACGTACTATTTTACAGTAACAGGTCCTATTGTGCTCTTGTGTCTCCACATTTCGTGATGAATTGTGACACGACACCGTATAGTATAACAGAACATATCCACAAATTCGCTTGATCTCACTTTGATCAGATTGTTGTTGGGAGACGAACATGCAGTCAGTACAGGATTTGGCAACCGCTGTACAACGTGTGATTGCGAACGTTGAGCGGGTTATCGTTGGTAAGGCTGAATCGGTCGGCTTCAGC
The DNA here is from genome assembly GCA_017354095.1 of Ktedonobacteraceae bacterium. GTDB lineage: Bacteria > Chloroflexota > Ktedonobacteria > Ktedonobacterales > Ktedonobacteraceae > Bu33. The sequence goes on along the minus strand of JAFMRP010000031.1, from coordinate 213 downwards.
CTGATCGCTGTTATTTGTCGTGGGCATGTCTTAATCGAGGACGTGCCAGGGGTGGGCAAAACCGTGCTAACCAAAGCCATCGCCCGCTCTATCGGATGCACCTTCAAACGCATCCAGTTTACACCCGACCTGCTGCCCACCGATGTCACAGGCACTTCTATCTTTAATCAGAAAACCTCCAATTTCGAGTTTCGTCCAGGCCCCGTCATGGCA
>JAFMRP010000322.1 GCA_017354095.1 Ktedonobacteraceae bacterium | reverse complement strand
CGCGACACCAGCATCTGGGGCGATGATGTCGAAGCGTTCGACCCTGAACGTTTCGCGCCAGAACTGGAGATGCGGCGACCGGCTAATGCCTACAAACCCTTCGGCAATGGGCAGCGCGCTTGCATCGGCCGCCAGTTCGCCATGCAGGAGGCAACGCTCGTCCTGGGCATGCTCCTACAGCGCTTCAAATTTATCGACCATCTCAACTACCAGTTCAAAATTAAAGAGACGCTGACGCTCAAGCCAGAAGACTTCAAGATCAAAATCAGCAAGCGCACCAGTGCCGACCGCTTAACCATCACCAATGGCATGCCAGCGCCAACGATCAGCGTACCACAGGTAGAGATCGCGCCTCTCCCCGCCGAAATGCCTGCGCACCGTACACCTGTGCTCGTACTCTTCGGCTCCAATCTCGGCACAGCCGAAGATCTGGCCAACCGCATTACCAATGACGCTGAGGCACATGGCTTCTCTGCCCGCGCCGCTCCCCTGGACGAGTACACCAACAAATTGCCCCAAGAAGGCGTAGTGATCGTTGTCACCGCCTCCTACAATGGTACACCACCGGATAACGCGGCACAGTTTTACGACTGGCTTAAGGCCAGCGAACTTTCGCACGAAGCTCTAAGGGGCGTTAATTACACCGTTTTTGGCGTTGGCCACCACGACTGGGCGACCACTTACCAGGCCATTCCCAGGCTCGTGGACGAAGCGCTTGAACGTTTTGGCGCCCGGCGCATCTATCCGCGTGGCGAAGGTGATCAGGGCGCCGACTTTGATGGCAGCTTCGAATCCTGGTACACCCCCCTCTGGGGAACGCTTTTCACAGCATTGAACATCGCGGCCCCGTTACCTGAGCAGAATCCGACCGGCGAACTGCAGGTCGAAGTAGTCGACGTGACGCGTATGCATCCAGCTGTCGCCTCGTTCGGCGCGCAGCCAATGAAGGTGCTCGTCAATCGGGAACTGTATCGCGACAATGGCGAGCAGCTCCTGGAACGGTCCGCTCGCCATATCGAAGTGCAACTGCCAACCGGCGTTAGCTATCGCACCGGCCTGCATCTGGGCATTATTCCAACCAGCACCCCGGCCCAGGTCAGTCGCGTCGCGCGCCGCTTTAATCTAGATGAGAACGTGCTGATCATATTGCATAAGAGCGGCCAGCGCAAAACCATCCTCCCCATCGAGACGCCCATCTCTGTGCATGACCTGCTTACCGCCTACGTCGAGCTACAGGATCTCGCCACGCGTAAGCAGATCAAAATCCTGGCGCAGCACACGCCATGCACACCTGAACAAAAGAAATTACAGGCACTTTCAGGCGAAGATGAAGCAAGCCTCGCCCTCTATCACCACGAAGTACTGGAAAAACACAAATCGCTCATCGACCTGCTGGAAGAGTACCCGGCATGCGAACTACCCTTCAACATCTACCTGGAACTACTCTCGGCAATCCGCCCACGCTACTACTCAATCTCGTCATCGCCGCTACATGATGAATTGCGCGCCAGCCTCACGCTGGCCGTCGTGGATGCCCCAGCGCGCTCTGGTCATGGCCACTACCTGGGTGCTTGCTCTAACTACCTGCGCGAGCGCCAGGTAGGTGACTTCATCTACGCCTTTGTGCAGGACACGCACTCGCCTTTTATGCTGCCCCAAGACGCTACGGTACCACTGATCATGATCGGCCCCGGAACCAGCATCGCGCCGTTCCGTGGCTTCCTGCAGGAACGAGCGGAACTGCAGCAGCAGGGCGTCAGAATCGGCCCATCGCTGCTCTTCTTCGGCTGCCGCCATCCCGAACAGGACTTTCTCTACGAAGATGAGATCAAAGAGTTCGTGCGCCAGGGTGTGACCGAGCTCTACACCGCCTTCTCACGCTGGGAAGGCCATCCCATACGCTACGTTCAAGACGCCATTCTGGAACACGGGGAGCGTCCCTGGCAGCTTCTAGAGAGCGGCGGCGCCATTGTCTATGTCTGCGGCGACGCCGCTCACATGGCCCCCGGCGTCAGGCAGGCCTTCGCCACTCTCTACACCACCAGAACTGGCAGAAGCACAGAAGACGCCAACCACTGGCTCGACGAACTGGTCGCCACCGGTCGCTATCTCATCGACGTCTGGCCCGCCTGAACAATAAAAAAAGGGGCCAGGAGATAATCTCTCCTAACCCCCTTTTGTACTTTATCTGGCACGCCACCTGCAGAGGCACATCAACCGATTATGCCAGGAAATTCAGCGCTGCGCGCGACAGCATCTCCACGCCAACGGGCAACGCCTCCTCATCGATATTAAAGCGTGGATGATGGTGAGGATAGCTCTCCTCGCCGCCCGCGCCAACCAGAAAGTAGCAGCCGGGCGCTGCCTGCAAGAAGCAGGCCATATCATCGCTACCTGTCGTCATGACCTCCTCCCCCTCATCCAGCTTCTCCTCCCCTACCACGTCCAGCGCAGTCCTGCGTACCAGCTCAACCATTCTCTCATCGTTGACACAGGGCGGGCAGCCATGGATCACCTCCACATCGCACGAGCCACCCATCGCCATCGCGACTCCACCAGACAGTTCTTCAATGCGCCTCAGTAAATAGGCACGGTGCTCGCTGGTAAAAGAGCGCATCGTCGCCTGAATCACCGCCGTCTCAGGAATAATATTAAAGGCCGAGCCCGCATGAATCGTGCCAATCGTGATTACCGCCGGGCTAAAGGGCGAAGTCTCGCGGCTGATCAATGTCTGCAAAGCCGTCGTAATGTAGGCCGCGATCACAATCGGATCGACCGAGTGCTGTGGCATAGCCGCGTGCCCGCCCTTACCTTTGACCGTTATAGTTAACTTATCGGCGCTGGCAAAAACAGAGCCTCCACGAACACCCACATGGCCCAGCGGATTGTTGCTGATCAGATGCAGGCCAATCACACCATCCACTCCCTCCATCACTCCCGCCTCAACCATCGGCTTTGCTCCCCCAACGCTCTCCTCCGCCGGCTGGAAGATAAATTTTACATCGCCTTTCAGTTCTGAACGGCGCTTACTCAAAATATCGGCTACGGCCAGCAGAATAGCGGTGTGTCCGTCATGTCCGCAAGCATGCATCTTGCCATCGACCTGCGAACGATAATCAATCTCATTCATCTCGTAAATGGGCAGCGCATCCATATCAGCGCGAATAGCCAGCGTCTTCGCGCCATTCCCAGCCGCCTCACCGCGCAGCAGACCCACAACGCCGGTTTTCGCTACTCCAGTCTGTACCTCCAGTCCCAGAGCCTGCAAGCGTCGGGCCACAATACCAGATGTACGCACCTCCTCAAAAGCCAGTTCCGGATGCTCATGGAAATCGCGGCGTGTAGCAATCAGATCAGGAACAAGTTCGTCAATTTCAGCTTTCAGGTGATCAATGGACATGAATTCCTCCTGGAAATAAAGAATATTAAATTTATAGTACCATATCACGCCGGTCTATTGCTGGCCTGCACTCTCACTCCCTCCGGCACCTGGAAGAGCCAAATCTCATGAATATGATCACTTTGGCTGTTGGATCTCACCGCATTCTCAGTTAGACTTCGTTAAAGTAGAGCTATATCATACTCTATCACTACAGTCTAACCGTATATCCTTCTTCTCTCATGGATTTATAGAAACAGACAATGGAAAAGACACAACAAACAGAGGCCACGCTGGAACAACAAGAGACTGTCCGCGCTTCCGCGCCCGGCAGAAGCCTGTTGGACCGGCTTGGTATTGTGGTATCTCTCTTCGCGCTCTATTTCATCTGGGGCTCCACCTACCTCGGCATGCGCATCGCCCTGGAAGGGTTGCCCCCTTTCATCATGTCCGGTATACGCTTCCTCATAGCAGGCACAGTACTATATGGGTATTTACGTATACGCCGCGAGCCTAATCCGAGACGGGGACAGTGGCTGGGCGCGGCACTGATCGGCCTGCTGCTGGTAGTGGGAGGCAATGGCGGCGTCACCTTTGCCGAACAATGGGTCGCATCCGGCCTGGCTGCGGTAGCGGTCGGCGCAATGCCGCTCTGGGCCGCTCTATTCATCGGCCTGATGGGACGCTGGCCAGCGCGCCTGGAATGGATCGGTCTGTTACTGGGATTCACTGGCGTTATCCTGCTCAACCTGGGCAATGGCATCTGGGCCACTCCAATCGGCGCCATCAGCCTGCTGTTAGCGCCAATGTGCTGGGCATTGGGTTCAGCGCTCGCCACGCGCCTGAGTCTGCCAAAGGGACTGATGTCGAGCGCCATACAGATGCTTACCGGTGGAGTGGTGATGCTGATTATCAGCCAGTTGCTGGGCGAACATGTCTCACACCTGCCTACACCGCGCTCACTGCTGGCCCTGGCCTATCTGATCATCTTCGGATCGCTGGTCGCCTATAGCGCCTATGGCTACCTGCTGCGCAAAGTGCGCCCTGCCCTGGCCACCAGCTATGCCTATGTTAATCCAGCAGTCGCGCTGCTGCTGGGTGCATTTATGGCCAACGAGCCTATCACCCTGATGGGCGTGCTGGCTATGCTGATCATCCTGACTGGCGTCGGTCTGGTTTCGCTGGGAAGAGGTAGGGGAAAATAAATCGAGATCAACACACGGCAATGGCCCGGCACATCATGTATCCGGGCCATTATCGTTGCACAAGCATAGACAGGCTAAAGTTCACCTGAGCGTGCCTGGTGATAGCGCGTCGTCAGCTCATCCTTGGTGCGGCTGTATAAATCGCGCCCCTGCGACAGGGCTTCTTGAGCGCGTGCACGCAACTCATCATTGAGTGCACCAGAACGCAGCTGGATACCCCGCTCGCTCAACAATTCGCGTGTAGCCTCTCCCGACTGCGGAGCAAAGAGCAGGCCAAGGATAAATCCGAGACCGAGTCCTAGAACTAATCCCCAGAGAAATTTCATACAGATAATCCTTTCTGTTATTCTCTCGTCTGTCGAGAGCAAGTATAGCATGAACAATACGATAAACCAGTCCAACTTAAAGGACATTGATTACTATGAGACCCATAACAGAGTAACCAGAGCATATACTACGCCTAGTATATAGTACTGTAAAGAGTAAGAAGATATATTGCCACTCCTCGTGGTGATCACATAGCACACAGCGGGAGTAGCGAGGACCTGTCGCCGAAGAATTGCCTAATGTCCGGTCTGCGAAGTTTCGTCCAGCAATTCCTCAACCTTATCAAGAAGCGTATTCAGTTCGAATGGTTTTCGCAAAAGGTAGACATCATTATAAAGCACGGGGCTCTGCTCTATTAACTCAGTCACCTCCTCCGCTTCCAGCACCGCCGCCGTATAAACAATAACAGGAACATCAGCCGTCACTGGATCATTCTTAATCTGCTTGAGGACATCCTGGCCAGAAATATCACCTAGCTTGAGATCCAGAATCAACAGATCCGGCAGCCAGCCCTTCACTCTGGCAAAAGCGTCTTTGCCCTCTTGCAAAATCGAAACCTGATACTGTTCATCTTCCAGAACACGGCGCATCAGGTGTAGTAGCTCGTTTCTGTCATCAACAACAAGTATCCGTTTCGTCACGCGCAATCAGTGCCCACTTTTTCGGCCAGATCGGTCGAAAGGCACCGCCTCCTGTTATTTTTAGCATATTTCACCTCTCGATGAGAGGTTGTAGGTATCCCAACCCATACGTTTTCAGGTTGCTAGTAGTGTATCACGTTATAAGCCAGACGTACAAGATCACTGTTGAGCATACGCCGATCCTTTACGGCACTAACGCAGTTCTAAAGCGAGCGCGCACCAGGGCCTGTTTACGTCTTTTATCACGATTCACACTGCCGAGGTGGATACAAAAGACTACAGAACAATAGACGACGCACAAGGCCTTGTTCCTATCAATAATTAGTAATCATCAGATGCCTCGCCTCTTTCTCATTTCGATCTTGAAAACTGACCAGGTATCTTTTGGCAAATGTCTTAATCGTTAAACCTTTATGGCTATACAAATCGAGCATGGCTGGCGTATTTTTAATCACTAACATAAATCTAGCCTTGCAGCGTGTCAACAGGTAGTGAGCCAGGCGCTCCTGGTCCTCCATCGTAAACTCGTTTTGTGTATAAGTGCTAAA
>JAFMRP010001364.1 GCA_017354095.1 Ktedonobacteraceae bacterium | reverse complement strand
GCGTTAGGATCCCAGTGGTTGAAGTTATCGTGGCGATAGGACATGAATTGCCCAATACCCTCTGCGTGCCCTCCGTTAGCTAGCGGCCCCAATGCTGCCGGGTTAAACCCGCTCTCCTGGTTGATCTGCCTGAGAAAGTACGTGACCGGCAGGTGATTCTGGGACGCGTACATGGTGGCCAGCGTCACACAATCGGCTTTGACTTTTCGCAGAAGCGCGCTGCTGAGCAGCGCTCTGAGCTGCTGGGTGTTCGCTGCATTACACTCTGCCCCGCTGCCCGATTGCGCTGGTATATCCCCAAGCCCCGGATTCGGTGCCCCCGCCAGCACTCCCCCGGCAAGCGTTCCTCCGACGAACATGCTGGCCTGCTTCTTGAGCGCCTCGATAAGCACGTTCGGCCGCACTACGACAGAATTTGACCAGTAACCACCATCGTGCAGGTGCTGGTACTTGACTACGTCGCCTGAGTGTGGCGCCTCAATAATGGTATCCTTGGCATTCCATTTGTGGTCGGGGTCATTAATCTCCCCAATGTATAACCCGACGTGCCCCGGTCGACCTGGATCGAACTCCCCAAAACTGCCTTTTGGGAAAACCAGATCTCCAGGCTGAATTTGATCTATAGGAATCTTGGGCCCCGAGTCGTACTGGGGATACGTTGTGTGCCCGATGGTCAAATGGGCACCGTAATGATAGGCGCTCTGCGTGAGAGCAGCACAGTCACATAGTAACCCGATACCAGTAGCGCCATCCTTGGGATCTTTACAGCCCCCTCCTAGGTAGTAAGGTGTACCCAACTTGGTCTGTGCCCATTTAATAATATTCGCAACAATTGGGCCGCCGGCCAGGTCGTTCGCAGCGTCAACGCTATCCTTATATGCCTGTCCGCTATAAATGAACGTGATACCCAGCAGCAAGATCCCCAGATGTGGCAGGCCAAACTTCATTATGAGACCATTTTTTGCGAATAAACCACCCATTTTCCTGGTTCCCTCCTATAAGAAGCCCGCGATACCGCCGAGTATCGCCGTATTGTGCTGCACCACCGCCCCAGCCGTCTGGGTCGTTTTCTGCCCAACTTCCAGCATAGTAGCCAGCGGCGTACTGCCAACCAGGCCGGGAATGCGCAGAATGAACCACACAAATGTGATAGCCATCATCCATCTGATCACATCATTCTGGCCGTCGTTGCCCAGTGCATCGATCACCTGTTTGCCCACTCCACCGGCAATACTGTGCGCCACAATCAGACCTATCACCTGCAGAAACTGCACCAGGGCCAGCGATATGAAGCCCTTCAACCACGCCTGGGTAAGCGGACGACCTACCGAGCCAGGTAGGGCCCAGCTGGCCAGTCCCATCGGGCTGATGACGATGTAGAGATTGAGCAACAGGAACCGCAGCAGCATCTGCCCGATCAATGCCAGCATCGAGAGACTGCCTACAAGCTTGAGAAAGTCGGTGAGGGACTCGGTCATCAACCCAAAAGCAGCCTTTAGCTTGTCCCAGAGCCCCGGAGCATCAATTGTCGGCATCTGTGTAAAAAGTTCATCAATATCGTTCTGCCAGCTCTTACATGTTGTCTTTATGGCGAAGACGAGGTAGTATTTGTCGTAGTCCTTGTCATACGGCTTGGACCTGATAGAGGTGGGGAGCCAGCGGACCTCGTATTCTTGATACTGACTCTGATCAAATTCAGGGTTTTTCTTTGCATCTGTCGGATTATTTGGATCGCTTGGTAATTTCGGTTTGCTCGGATCATTTGGATCAACCCACTCATAAACCCATTTGTAGTACTTGGGATCGAGAACCATGCGATGGTAGGTTTCGGGATGTTTATATGCATTCGGATCGTTCAGCGTCTTATCATCAACCTTCCTGTCCGTAACATTGCCAACATTGGATAGGTATTTATCATCTTTAGGCTTAAGCCATGTTATCTGGTCAGTACTATCTACCTTATCTCCCTTCTTGATGACCGAATCCTGGCACGAGGTAATCTTGCCCCAGGCGACCCCTTTGAAGGTGTCATTGTTATTGGCCCAGTTATAGGTATCCAGC
>JAFMRP010000321.1 GCA_017354095.1 Ktedonobacteraceae bacterium | reverse complement strand
AGCAGAGAGCCACCAGGATCTTTCAAGCGCGTCTCTTGCTTGCGCAGAGCCAGCCCGAGGTCGCACGTCAGCAGCTCGATCACCTGATGCGAGAGGAAACGGCACCACAGGAGCGCCTTACTATTCAGCTTCTTCTGGCTCTGACCCATGCTGTTGGCTCAGATCAGAAGCAGGCCCTCCATTCCTTGCGCCAGGCCCTTTCACAAGCGCAGAACCAGAATCTCATGCGCTCTTTTCTCTCTGAAGGCGAGCCGCTGGTGCTCCTGTTGCGCCAGCTTCTGCCCACACTGCGAGAGCCAGCATTGCATGCGTATGCGCTGAGCATCTTGCAGCGGTTCCAATTTCCTGATGGAGAAGCGGAGGCCAGCCGCGCTTCAGGTGAGGGCATCATTGCTGAACCCCTTTCGCGGCAGGAGCAACGAGTGCTCGGGCTGCTGGTTGCTGGACACAGCAATCAGGAAATTGCCGCCGTGCTCGTTGTGTCGATCAATACCGTGAAGGATCATGTCAAGCACCTGTATCGGAAGCTCGGGGTCAATACTCGCGTCCAGGCAAGCCTGGTTGCTCGTCGTCTGCAACTCCTCTAACATGGCGGTCTTTCGTGCTCTCCTCTCACACAAACCACCCCGCGAACCATCCTGCGGAGGGATGCCCCCTGCGCAGAAATTTCCTATGCTAGCAGCGGACATTTCTCTTCTACAAATGGAGTGATTGCATGAAAAAATGGTTGTTTGTACTGGCGCTGATCGTCATCGCGCCGCTGGTCGCCGAAGTGTTTTCCGGTTCGACTCCCATAACTCAGCCCGGTCTTCTCCTGGTGGATCTGTTGATCTACGGGCCAGGTGCGCTGCTTATCCGAGAACTGGTGCGCCGCCGGCAGAGAGGATGGGCAAGCATCCTCCTGTTGGGAGTTGCCTATGGATTCATTGAAGAGGGACTGGCTCTGCAAAGCCTGTTTAATCCCCATTATGGCACAGTTGCTCTGTGGGGCGCTCGCGTCTTCGGAGTCAACTGGGTGTATACCTCTGTCGTCATCACCTGGATCCATCCGGTTTGGAGTGTGGCCATTCCCATTGCGCTTACCGAACTTCTGTTCCCTGCACAACGCGAGCGCCACGCTCTGGGGGTGTTTGGCCTGGTTGTCACCTTTGTCTGGTATGCTCTTGGCGTTGGCCTCCTTTTCCTTTTCGCCCGAACTACCTCTTCCTCCAGTGTGTCACCTCTGGTCTCTGGCGTGGTCAGCTTGATCGCGCTTCTGCTGGTGGTGGGGGCATTGTTCGTGTTGCCCAGACAGCAGCCGCGGGCCGAACGTTCCGACCAGATTCCCAACCCCTTTGGCATCGTGCTCTTGACGGGAATCAGTGCGTTTCTCGCGCTCGGCATTCCAGCGCTGCTCTGGCGCTTTGTTCCAGCGCTGTCTCACTTTCCTCTGGTGCTGATTTCGCTTCTGCTTCCTCCATGTATGGCCCTGATCCTGCTCTCTTGCTTAGCGCATTGGGCGCGTTCCCCTCATTGGAATGACCGTCATCTGCTGGCCCTGGTCAGTGGAATGCTCATCGCTCACACAGTCGTTGGTGGTTTGTTGTTTCGCAAAACGGGTGTTGAAGCAGGAGCCCTCGTCATCATGGGACTGGTGATGGTGGCCTTCCTGGCTGGCCTTGCAGTCCAGATTCATCGACGCGAGGCAGAGAGATAACGCTGAGGAATCATTTTGCTTCGCGTTGGAGAGAAAAGGAATGAGCAGGAACACGAAACATGAGATTAGAGAGCCAGGAAGGTGAGAGTGAGCGCAGCGCTACCCAGCTAACAAGCGCCAGTGCCTGGTCAGTTGTGGGCAGGGAACGAAAGATGTCTGCCACATCCAGATCGAAGCTCGGGTAATCGTCAGGAAGCCGATCTCGATAGTATCTGGCATTGCTGAGTCGCATCAGCCAGGTACGCAGTTCATCACGCGCCTGGAGCAGGTCAAAATCAGTCACACACTCCAGAAGCTGTTCCCAGCGTACTTCTTGGAGTCGGCGAAAAAGCCAGTGCAATTGTGGCATGAGCGCCTGGATCAGATAGTATTCAAGGGGGTCTTTTTTCTGCACGAAACGCTTTTCCAAGCCCAATCCCAGAGCGAGAATGCGCAGGTCAAACAACCATTCGTGCTCGTCGTCATCGCGGGTCGTCTCGGAGCCAGGTTCAGTTGCAAGCCTGACCAGAAGATGAAGAAACGTGGGAAAGTGCTGACGCCCAGTGCGTTTGCGGATACGGCGCAACAGCTGAGAGTGCAAGTTTCCTGCCGCATAGTGCTCGATGAGGTCCAATGCTTCTCCAGAAGCATCCTTTGCCTGAATGGCTTGCTTGAAATCGACAAACCAGCGTCTCCAACGAGCAAGGCGCGTAGTCGCATGTGTGAGTTGTGCGCGAATCAGAGAGAGGTTAACCGGATAGCCCATTAACCACAACTGCCAGGCCAGATGGGAAAGGCGGCGTTCGGTGGTCCTAAGCTCGCAGAGCAGTAACAGTTGCTCGCTGGTGCCGCTTGGATACAGCGAACACGTTCCCCTTGTCCCTTTCAGCGGCAGTTGGCGCGGACGGGGCAACAAGCCAGCACGATGCCAGCGAACCAGTTGTGTCGAGCTGATAATATACCCGTACTGTTGTGTCAGGGTGAGCAATGCTTTACTTGTTTTATATGATGCATCCATATTCATGCACAGAGTATACCAGAACCTCTTGCGGTAATCAGCCTGACGCGAACGCCTCTCAGAAGTGCCAGGAAACGTATGGCAGAGTAAGAAGAAAAGAGAAACGAGGAAGAAGAGCAATGCGCTTGTTGTATTCGCGCGATGATTGGTCTTTCGCCGGAGGGTTTAGGGAACCTTCTCTCGATTTTTGCCTCTGGGTGTTGCAGGTTGATGGGCTGCGTGTGCCACCATTTGACCAGCATCCAGACGGTGACGGCTCCTTACAAGCCATGGGGCTGACTGCTCCTGACTGGCAAGCCTGGTTCCTGTGTGTGATCGATCCTGAGCAAAGGGAACGAGATATCAAACAACTCCAGCAACAGGCCAATGCAGAGTATCTCAAGATCTCAGGGGAACCTGACCTGGAACATCTCCGACAGCGTATTCAGGCAGAGCAACTCAAGATTTCTCAAGGTCCTCTCTTGCCACCACCTCCTGCATTTCACTTTTATCATGCTTCCTGGAGAGGCAACGACGCTGTCAGAAACCGATTGATCGAACTCCATACGCAGTACAAACACGAGTCTTCGCACCGTGAGCTCTTGTGCGCTGATGTAAACAGAGCATGGGACAAAGAGGAACGCAGATCTGGTACAAATCTCTATGAGGAGCTAAAGCCGTATGCTACTCGTATTCCTTCGCTCTCTGTTTATTTCGCTGTGTATGACTATCCACTTGATTATCTTGTTTTCCCGGCAACACTCCTCATGACAGTACAGGAAGGTCAACCGGGGCCACAGGACTATCGTGAGCGCGTGCTGGCAGCAGCCGCAGAACTTGCCGCGCGACCAAGAGAACGCAGCAAGCGCTCCTTGTATACCAGGACGAGAGATTTTGGTGGTCAGTTCACCACCGCATACCGCAGGTATGGACGCAAACCGATACCTCTCGCGCTCCCGAAGCAAGAGATACCCCGGCTCGCCGATCCAGCCAGACAGGCTGTTTTAGATCATTTGAGCCAGCGCTTATTTTACGGAAACGTAGACTTCACAACGGTGCAGTTTCTGCGAGAAAAGAAGAGATCTGGCTGGCGATTGTATGAAGTAACCTTTGAAGAGATCGATGGGGAGCAGCATCGGATGATTTTCGTCTTCCAGCAAGAGGAAGGTGGCTCCTGGCGCTTTGAAAGAGGAGGGAGCAGCATCGATATGCAAAAGGAGTGGTCCAGGATACATGTGCCCGTGCGTGATCATCCACTGCTTTTTCTCTCTCCAGCGGGTTTCTCCTTCGACAATCGGACGCATTTGCTGACCGCCTATGGTGATGTGATCGACAATGGTTTTCACGTGAAGCAAGTGCGCCTAGTCAATGACGCAGGGCAGATTCTGGAAGACGCAGTAGAGGATGGATATGTCTTTTTTGCCTGTAAAATCGAAACGCGGGTACAATTGCCCATGCAAGCAGAACTCTATGATCATCAGGGCAAGCTTGTGTGGCGGCAGACAATTGCGCTCGATGGTGAATTACCACCTGGCTAAAGTGAAACTGGAACGAAAGAGGGCCGACAGGCCCTCTCAAAAGAAGGAGTTGTAGAACATGTGGAGCAAAGAAAACGGAGCGGAACGTCCTGAGTCAAGAGCACTCCCGGCTTCACGCAAGCCGCTCAAGCTGGTTCTCGGTTTTCTGCTGGGATTGGTGCCCGGCATCAGTATCATCCTGCTTCTTCTCATCTTCAAGCACAGTGGCTGGTTTGCTCTCCTGGGCGGGTTCTTCGGCATGCTTCTCTATGATGGACTTGTTTTTGTGGAATGGCTGTTTGGTCGCAGTCTGGGTCGAAAAAAGACACCCCAGAGGCAGGACATCGTGGGCGAGGCAGCACGACAAGCGTTCGTGGCTCTGGTTTGGCCCTGGCTTCTCATCTATGGCCTGTTGGCAATAGGAGCAGGGGTTGGACTCTTCGGCTTTTCTCGCCAGCAGAGTCCCCTTTTTGCCTTGATCAGTGGCGCTCTGAGCCTCCTGTTCTGTATCAGTGTGTTTCGCTGGGGAATGATGGCCGGGCTATCGGTCCTCATCCTCTTTGTGCTCCCCAAAGGGGAGAAGAGACTTGAGCCTCCCCCTGACGAGGGAGAGAGAACGGGGAGGGATAAGAGAGAATACTGATGCTTCATTCTGTGCTATACTCATCGCTGTTGGGTGATCGGACAAGGAACACACCATTCGTCAGGGAAGTACAGGAGCACACGGGTCTATGCCAAAACCATCAAGATATGCCCTTATCTGGTCAGAAGAATGCCAGCGCTATGATCTTCATCTGCATGGGCAACTCCACCAATCGTTTCGTCAACAGGATGAGTCAGTATGGCTTGCCTGGGTGCAGGAGCAGACAACCGTTGCTTTTGCCGGGCAAGGAGGCCACCTCAGTCTCATGAAAGAAGCACGTCCTCGTGGATCGAGCTATTGGTATGCCTATCGTCGGCAGGCGGGACGCACCTCCAAGCGCTACCTGGGACCCTCAGCTAGGCTGACGTTTGCTCACCTGGAGCAGATCGCCACAGCACTCACGCGCTCGTCCTCATCCTCTACCCCGGCTCCAGAGCCCGAAGCCCTGTTGTCCTGGGAGCAGCATTCTCCTCTGCTCTCAGCCAAGCTCTCTGCTCCCCGTCTGCCAAACTGGCTCGTCGAGCGTTCGCGCTTGCTCAGGGAACTGGATGCCGTGCGGGCCTATCCCTTGACGCTCGTGAGTGCCTCTGCCGGGAGTGGAAAGACCACCCTGCTCTCGACCTGGGTGGCAGCCGCACAGAGCATCAGGGCAGGCGAGGAGAAGATGCAGGACAAACAGTCACCCCAAACGGTCTTTGCCTGGCTTTCGCTTGACGAACAGGATCGGGAGCCGACCCGTTTCTGGACTTCCGTCATTGCGGCCCTGCGCACCACGTTGCCCACGGTTGGGCAGACCGCTTTCGCCCTGTTACATTCACAAGAGGTTCCCCCGCTCTCGACCATTCTCACACACCTGCTGGGTGAGTTGGAGCAGATAGGCCAGGATATCGTTCTGATCCTGGACGACTATCATGTGATCTCTGCATCCACTCCCTCTGGGGCCATGCTCTTCTTGCTTGAGCATCTGCCCATCAATATGCACCTGGTACTCGCCACCAGAGCCGATCCTGCCTTGCCCCTGTCTCGCTGGCGCATGCGTGGGCAGCTGCTTGAGGTGCGTGACCAGGACCTGCGCTTTACCCAGGCTGAAGCCAGCAGTTTTTTGGTGCAGGGCATGGGCCTGCCTCTTTCCGAAGAAGAGGTGGCGATCCTGGAAACGCGCACCGAAGGCTGGATTGCTGGTCTGCAACTGGCGGCCCTCTCCCTGCGCAAGCGGGAGGATCGCTCGACGTTTGTCAAGGATTTTGCAGGCTCCCATCGTTACCTGCTCGAT
>JAFMRP010001363.1 GCA_017354095.1 Ktedonobacteraceae bacterium | reverse complement strand
GACGGGGAATGCGTGGCTGGCGGTGGATGCGGCGCGCCACAGTTTCGCGCTTGGTTTTCTCACGCTGTTGATTTGTGGCCTCTCCCCACGCATGTTACCTGGCTTTTCAGGTCGGCACATCGTCTCGCCAAAGCTCGTGAGTGCAACCTTCTGGCTTGGGAATACGGCAGCGCTGCTGCGGGTGGGGGCCTCTCTGCTGGCCCCACTGCTGACCCAGCCTCTGGGATCACAGCTGCTTGCATGGCTCCTCGCGCTTTCAGGGATGTGTGGTCTGTTCCTGATCGGCTGCCTGACGGTGAATCTGTGGCCGACCCTTTGCTCTTCCCCTTCATCTTTGCTTGAATAGCAGTATTTTTTCTTCTGTGATGACTCTGTGAATAAGAGTGCCTTGTTTGTGATGGTATTGTGCTCAGCGAGAACTACGCTATTGAGGAGCAATGATCTCTACAGCAGCTTATGAGGAAGAGAAAATAGCACTTACAGAAGGAGTGAATAGTATGTTCCAGAAGATTCTTGTGCCATTAGATGGATCGGCGCGTGCTGAGCAAGCTATTCCCGTGGCGGCGCGGATCGCACGTGGAGTAGGTGGATCGCTGGTTCTGTTGCGAGTCATTCCCAGAATCAGCGACTATGCCTGGCGTTCGTTGGATCCACCGGTTGTGCTGCCAGATGTGCTTGCCAAAGAACGTGCCGAGGCAGCCGTGTACCTGCAGCGTCTGCTTTCCTCTCAGGACCTGGATGGTGTCGGTATCCAGACGGAAGTGAGAGATGGCGATCCAGCCTATACCATTCTGACAGTTGCGCATGAACTGCAGGCAACGATGATGGTCATGTGTAGTCATGGAGAGCGTGGGATCAAGCGGTGGATGATGGGGAGTGTCTCGTTGAAAGTCGCGCGTCATAGCGCCATCCCGGTCTTTGTCCTGCGTCCCAACGAGCAAGGCATCAGCGCGCCTTTCACCAGCAAGGGCAGCCAAGTCCGCATTCTCGTTCCGCTGGATGGCTCCAAGAGCGCGGAAGAGGCTCTGGAGCCAGCGATGCTGCTGGCGCATTCCCTGACTGCACCGGTCAATGCCGCGCTGCACCTGGCCTGTGTGCTGCTTGCCGATGATGAGGAGCGTGAGAGAGCAATACAGGCTGCGCAGGAGTACCTGGCAGAAGTAGAAAAGAAGCTCCTGCAAAGCGAGGCTGGCAGGTCGATCACCATCACTTCTTCGATTTCGCTGCATGTCGATGCCGCGCAAGCGCTTATTAGGCTGGCTGAGCATGGAGAAGGCATGAGGGAGATTGCGGGCTTTACCGGGTGTGATATTATCGCGATAGCAACGCATGGCCGCAGTGGCGTTCCCCGCTGGGTGATGGGAAGTGTGACCGAACGTATCCTCGACAGTACCACACTGCCATTGCTGATCGTCCGGCCACAGAAGGTGCATGCGAAGCCGACTGAGGAGCATCATGATGGTGGCTCATCTGAGCAGAGAGCGAAAGACGATACGGTTGAGGAGCCATCATGGGCTGGTCTGTTTTAGGAGAGGGAATGAAGAGCATGGGCTGCGGTGGCAAGTCACCGCAGCCCGTGTCTGTTATTATGCTGGACTGTTTTCTGATGTGGGAGCCGTCAGGAGGTAGCCGATCCCGACTTTGGTGAGCAGATAGCGTGGATGGGTCGGATCTGCTTCGAGTTTGCGTCGGAGTCGATTGATATTGACCTGTAGCATATGGCTTTCGCCGACATACTCGGCTCCCCAGACGTGTTCCAGCAGGAGATCCTGCGTCATCACCCTGCCCACATTGTGTGCCAGGTATGAGAAAAGACGATACTCAATGGGAGTCAGGGAGATGGCCTGGCCGTCTCGGGTCACGCTTCGCTGAGCGAAATCGATCGTGAGGCCACCGATGGTCATGATGGCCTGCTTTATGGAGCCCTGTTCTTGTGCCGACACCTGTGATCGTCGTAAAACGGCTCGTACCCGTGCCAGCAACTCCTCAACGCTAAACGGCTTGGTCAGGTAATCGTCGGCCCCCAGGTCCAGCCCGCGCACTTTGTCCTGGTCCTGCCCCCG
>JAFMRP010000320.1 GCA_017354095.1 Ktedonobacteraceae bacterium | reverse complement strand
GCTTTGTATCGGTGGCTGTAATGATAGCCGGAACTCCCCAATCGGTATTGCTATCGCCCTCTACCCGCTCGACGACAACAAGCTTGCCAGGATCAAAATCCAACCCGGCCCGCCGCGCGATTACCCGGTACCGCGACACCTTGTCGATCATCTCCTGTATAACCTCACCCTCGCTCTTCCCCAGGCGACACCAGCCCGGCCACTCCAGTGCATAAGCGGCCACCTTCTTCTTGCCCGCTTCCAGATAGATATCAGCCATAAATAGATCTCCTTCGTTGAGATAACAATTCTAGTATACGTCCAATAAAGGAAAAATACGGTCCTGAACTACCTCACCAGGTGAACAGAAACAAATGACGATGGTATACAGGTGGCGCATCCCTCACATAAAGGTGGTCTGTCCACCAATGAACCCCATCAATATGATAAACTTCGATCATAAAACATGTGGATATGCCTCAAGAATAAAAGAAAGAGAAGGAAACCTTTGGCTCACTTTCAGCATACAACAGAACTTGCGAAACGCATTCAGCGCATCGAGCAGGGTCTGGTCCCTGATACTCCAACCTGGTGCCAGGATAGCAAAACAAGGACCCTTGCTGAATGTATGGCGTATTACAGAACCCCTGGATTGAGCCTTGCGATTATCAATCATGGCGAACTTGAGTGGGCGCAGGGCTATGGCGTGCTGCAAGCAGGGAGCCCGGAAGCAGTTACCCCGGAAACCATCTTTCAGGCGTGTTCGATCAGCAAGCATGTCGCTATGGTGGCAACACTGCGGCTCGTTCAGGATGGTCTCCTTGACCTTGATGAGGATGTCAATCGCTATCTTGTTTCATGGAAAGTACCCGGAAGCGGATCGTGGCAACCACGAATCGCGCTTCGTCAGTTGCTAGGCCATACGGCTGGCCTGACGCAAAACTGGTATCGCGGCTTTCGCCGGGGAGAAGCCGTTCCGACACTGCTTCAAGTCCTGGAAGGACAATCACCGGCCAATACCCCGCCCGTGCGCGTGAAGCTGATCCCCGGCAGCCAGTTCCGTTACTCTGGCAGCCACTATTCGGTTTTGCAACAACTGCTCATCGACGTGACTGGCAAGCCATTTCCTGAACTGTTGCAAGAGCTGGTATTTGAGCCGCTTGGGATGCATCATAGCAGCTACGATCAGGAATATCCTGACCAGCGTCCAGAATCGACCGCTGTGGGACACTACATCGGGGGTGAGCCAGTCTACGGCAAATGGCGCGTGATCCCTGAGATGGCTGGAGCAGGGCTGTGGACGACCGCGGTTGACCTGGCTCGACTGGCGTGTGAACTGTATCGAGCACATGTCGGCAAGCCAACCCACATCTTGAAAAAGGCCGTGGTGGACCAGGCGCTGGCACCACATATCATAGAATCCTTCGGGCTGGGAATCGAACTGGAAGGCCAGGGCCAGTCGCGACGATTTGGGCATAGCGGCGACAATATCGGCTACAAATGCCTCTCGACCACCTATGTTGAGCATGGCATGGGTGCCGTGGTGCTGACAAACGCCGATGACGGTGGCTGGGTTGCTCAGGAACTCGTGAGATCCATTGCACAGGAGTATGCATGGCCCGATTATCTGCCGAATCGCCTCGCAGCGACAGTAGACCCGCAGATCTACGACGCCTATGTAGGCGATTATGAGTTCCATCCCGGCTTCTCTTTCACGGTAAGCAAGGGGGTGGCAGAGCTATTCTTAGAAGTCCCACATCAAATGCCAATTGCCTTGCAGCCATCCTCCGAAACCACCTTTTTTGCCAGGACAGTGAACAGCGAAATTCTCTTCACGAAACACGAAGAAGGCGAGGTAACCGGACTTGTCCTGAAGCAGGAACACCGGGAGACTTCGGCAAAGAAAGTGCGGTGAAAGAAGCCCGGCTCAGCCCTTTGGTTTGCTCTCAGCTCTGTTTTTCGGCGCTCCCAGCCTCAAACCGGGATCTCGTTCACGCTCTTGTATTAAACTGATCCCGGTTTTCCAGAGATGGCAGGGCGGAAGCAGCTTCACTTCAACGTCCAATATATCTTTTGTGGTAAGATGATCTTTTGTGGTAAGATGATATGTAATACACGGACCAGCAAGCAGAATATTCTCTCTCATCTCACCTCAGAGCTAGAAACGAGAGCAAGCAGGTATGACTACGTTGCGCCATCTCAAAACGAACGATTACTATCCCATTGTTCAAGTAGCAAACGAATGGTGGGGAGGACGCCCGGTAGCAGAAAGTCTCCTCAAAAAAGTCTTTTTTGAACATTTTCAGCCGACCAGTTTTGTTCTGGAGCAAGATGGAGAAATCCTTGGGTTTCTGATTGGATTTCGTTCTCAAACTCATCCTGCCCAGGCTTACATTTATGCGGTGGGAACTGATCCCCATCACCGGGGACAGGGAATGGGTCGTTCTCTTTATGAGCACTTTTTTACGGTGGCCAGTCGTTTGGGATGCAGCGAAGTGCTCTCCGTCACCCATCCAGTGAACAGGGGATCTATTGCGTTTCACACGCAGATGGGCTTCGAGATCCTCCCCGGAGATGCGGAAATCGATGGAGTGGCAGTCACTGCTAACTATGATGGCAGAGGTAGTGCCCGCGTCTTGTTCCGGCGTCGTTTGGAACGAGATCCCGGGGCAGAGAGCGCGTGAAGCAAAGGAGAACATGTAATGCCATTTGTCACCATCCCGGATGGGACACGTCTCTATTACGAAGAATCAGGCGAAGGTGAACCGCTTTTGCTTGTCAGTGGTCAGGGGCAGGATCACACCTTCTGGAACGGGGTTCGCGACGATTTCGTGAACCATTATCGTGTCATCGTCTATGATAATCGGGGAACAGGTCAGAGCGATAAGCCATCAGAACCGCCCTATTCGACACGTGGGTTCGCTCAAGACGCGATCGCGCTGCTCGACTATCTTGGCATTGCGCGTGCCCATGCGTATGGACACTCTATGGGCGGGCGTATCTGCCAATGGTTAGGCATTGATCATAGGCAGCGTATTGGCGCACTGGTGCTTGGTGCCACCACGCCAGGCAATGCGCACGGCGTTCCTCGCACGGCAGAGGTCGACGCGCTGTGGACCAATCCCCCGGCAGATCCGCAAGAGGCTCTGAGAGCGATCGGTGGCTTATTCCTGTCGCCTGCCTGGATCGAAACACACCTGGAAAGCGTCATGGCGATGTTCCAGGCTCCACCCCTTCCTGAATACGCACGCACCTTACATTACCTGGCAAGTGAAGGGCACGACACCTGGGATCTCCTCCCCACGATTAGCATGCCCACACTGGTAATTCATGGCAGCGAGGATCTGATGAACCCCACCGCCAATGCCTATCTGCTGGCCGAGCGTATCCCGGGTGCTGAGCTGTCTCTCATCGATGGCGGACGACATGGCTATCTGGTCGAATTTCGCGAGGAGGCCAGCCGCATCGTAAACGATTTTCTAGCACGTCACCCGTTGTGAATGGAGATGATTATCGGTCGACGCTGAGCTCCCATCTCGTACTCAACTCGCGGTTCTGACAGAGATATACAAGGATATTGCCTGTTGACGGCCAGCTCCTTCAACCGCTATACTCATCGTCATGGACCCGGCTGACATATCTGTAATCTACCAGGATCACCACCTGCTTATCATCAATAAGCCCGCTGGCGTCGTCATCCATCCTACCTACAAACATACCGACGATACCCTCTGGAATGCCCTGCTCGTTTATCTGGAACAGCAGGGAGGCGATGACTGGCGCCCGCCTGTGCTGCCTGATGAGCCGGACTGGCTCCTGGCACCGCCGCATATTCGCGAAATGCTGCGTCAGCGGCGCGAAGAACGGCTCTGGCGTGAAGAAGGTCTGCTGCCTCGCCCCTGTCTCCTGCATCGCCTGGATAAGGATACCTCCGGCGTTGTAGCCCTGGCCCGCACCGCGCGAGCCTGTAATCACCTCG
The DNA here is from genome assembly GCA_017354095.1 of Ktedonobacteraceae bacterium. Classification (GTDB taxonomy): domain Bacteria; phylum Chloroflexota; class Ktedonobacteria; order Ktedonobacterales; family Ktedonobacteraceae; genus Bu33. The sequence goes on along the minus strand of JAFMRP010000320.1, from coordinate 2,157 downwards.
CCCGCCAGTTCAATCAGCACACCATCGTCAAACACTACCTCGCCGTGGTGCGCAAAGGGGCTCCCGACTGGACGCGACCGCGCACTACGTTCACCATCGCGCAAATTCAGCCAGACGGCAGCTCTACACCGCTCGACCTGGTCTACTTCGACGAACTGCCTACCCTGCTTCCAGCTTCCGAACTGCTGCTCGATGGACCGCTGTGGCGCGATCCGCTGGACCGGCGGCGCTGCGTCGTCCTGCCCGGTGGCCAGCCCGCGACAACGCGCGTCAGTGTGCTCGCCGCTGAAAAAGATGTTGCCCTGCTGGAAATCTTGCCCATCACCGGGCGTACCCATCAGATACGCGCTCACCTGGCCGCGCTGGGCTTTGCCATCGTCGGTGATCCCGTCTACGCGCCTCCCGCCCCCCCCGGCACGCCTGCCTCCGCGCTGGCCCGGCAATTTCTTCACGCCTATCGCCTCGACCTGCGCGACTATCCCGCCGACCAGCCCACCTCCTTCGTCGCTCCCCTGGCAAACGACCTCATCACCTGGCAGGCCACCTGCTGCCCCTCATTCACACAAATCCTCTCCACGCTGCTATAACACTCCCTTTAGTCGGCCCGCAGCCCGAGCAGGCGCACGGCGTTCCCGGCGTAGACCGCGGCCATGTCCTCTCTGGAAAGATCAGCCGATTCTAGGTCCGCGATCGTCGCCTCGACCGAGTCCGAAGGTCCAAGAGGCATGTCGGTGCCGAAGAGCACGTGTTGCGGGCCGAAGAACTCGAGGACGCAGCGGACCGCGTGTGGCGCGCCGAACAGCGCCGTATCGACGTAGAACCTGCGGAAGTATTCGAGCGGTGGTCGCGGCAGCTGGTCCTTGACCTGCCGATAGCCGGGACCCATTGCGAGTCGGGCGGAGAAGTGCGGCACCATACCGCCGCCATGATGCGCGATCACGAGCTGGCGCGGGTGACGCTCCATGTGCCCGGAATAGACAAGGCGTGAAAGAGCGGCGGCGGTCTCGTAGGGCCAGCCAATTGACCACCACAGGCCAAAGTCGGACCGGCTCTCAGCTGGATAGTCGGCCCACTCCGCGCTCCGTGTCGGGTGAAGCCACACGGCGCGGCCAGCCTCTTCGAGCCTGGTGAACAGCGGCTCGAAGCGCGGATCGTCGAGTGCCACGCCCAGGACGTTGGTGTACAACTGTGCGCCCAGCGCACCGAGCTGAGCCAGGGCGCGGTCGAGCTCGCGCAAGGCCTCGTCGACGTCGTTCATCGGCAGCGCCGCTGCGAATCCCGCGAAGCGGTCCGGGAACCGCCGTACCAGCTCCGCCATCTCGTCATTGGCGATGCGGGCAAACTCCGCCGCGACTGCCGGCGGCCCGACCTCTTCAAGCGGTGGCACGGCAAGCACCAGAACCTGTGCATAATCGCCGTAAGGCTCGATCTTCCGCCACCTCGCGTCCAGGTCGGTCAGCACGGGATCGAAGGAGAAGACGCCCTCGCGGTAGTAGTCGAGCCGGCTCGGAGCCATGGTTTTCTCAAGCTGCCGCTCCAGCCGCTCTAGATACGAACGAGGCAGGATGTGCGCGAACGCATCGATCTTCCGCATGTTTGAATCCTTTCCTTGGCCGAACTCAGATCGTCTGGTTGTATGCAGGGGTATTGTGCCACAATCCACCAGGACCAGCAAGGAGGGCATGGACTTCTGGATCTACTCGTGTTCAAGCACTTGGCCACGATATTAGTCGCAATGGACGTTTTTGCGTCAAAACCTTCCAAATTCTGCAAAGGTTGTGTATAATTTGACCTTCGTTGACAAACTCCCGAGAGAGAGGTAAAAGGCATGCCTGGAGAGATCAGAAATCTGCGTGTGGATGGAGAGACCGGCTGGCCTGGAGAGATCAGAAATCTGCGTGTGGATGGAGAGACCGGCTGGCCACCCATCAAAAGAGAGATAGTGAGCGGAGACCTCAGGCGGCTGGTAGGGTTCAGTAGAGCAGTTGACCAGCTACAAATGCCTACTATTCCGTCACATAGAGAACTTATCACCATTTTATCCTTTCAAGACACCGACCGAACACCAAAGAACCATCTCGATGCCGTGATTGTTCCCACATCACGTGTTCCAACCAACCTTCATGAAGCAGCTCGCGTTGCTCACTTAGCTCAGTC
>JAFMRP010001362.1 GCA_017354095.1 Ktedonobacteraceae bacterium | reverse complement strand
CGCCGCGGCGCCCCTGCTTTTTTATACCTGGTTCGTCTTCGCCTTGTCTTTTGAATCTAGCTTCTGCTCCTCATCTCGCACACCCTCACTCTCCCCTTCCACACTCTCGACTTCAGCCTGCTCATCAGGCTGTGACGTCTGTGTGACGTTTTCCGGCTCTGGCTGCTCGCCAGCGACCGCGTTATCCGCTGCCTCTGCCGCATCCTGCCCGGGCTGAGACTTCTGCGCTATACCATATCTTGCGGCCGACTCACCCGCCGGGACCGGGCGCGAGTAGCGCGAACGCAGCACCCAATACGTAATGGGCAGCAGAACCACCAGCAGAACCAGTGAGGTCCATTGCGCCTGCTTCAGACCCCAATCAAGGCCCAGAAACTTAACATACACATTATCACGCGTAAAGAAGAGCAGAAACTGGGTGATGGCGTAGCCATAGAGATACACCAGGCCGAGCACACCAGGACGCACCAGCCGCCTCGCCAGGAAAAGCAGCACGGCCAGCATCACAAGGTTGGTCAGCAGTTCGTAAATCGCCGCCGGCTGCACCGGCACATTACAGGTCGCCGGATTCAGACAGGCCCAGCTATTAGGATTCTGGTAAACCGTAGACCAGGGCAGCGCGCTAACATAGCCGATAATATCGCCATTAATAATATTGCCGATACGCCCGAATATCTGTCCCGATGCCGCGAAGATCACCCCGGCATCCACCAGCACAAATGGATTCAACCGTTCCACCCGCGCCCGCCAGAAGAGTGTGGCAATCGCCAGGAAAATCGCCCCAAAAAACGCCATGCCGCCTTCCCAGGTCGCCAGGATACGCCAGGGCTGCAAAAGATAACCGCTTACCAGGTCCTCCTGCTGGATTACAAAGTAAAGACGCCCACCAACCAGGCCGGCGCCGATACACCACCATAAAATGCGATAGACCGTGTCAGCGTTGATACCTTTGCGCTCCGTATAGCGCCTGATCGTCCACAAGGCAACAATAATTGCAACCACATACATCAGACCATACCAGCGCACCGCCAGCGGGCCTAGATGCACAATTACCGGGTCGATATTCAAATAAATATATGGCGGACCGATGCGCAGCCAGCCCCAATCAAGCGCATAAGCAAGGGGAAAACTTCCCATAATAAACTCCATCATTCAACACTGTGTCGCTATCCAACTATCACATCAGGCAAGTAATCCGTATTATGTACGCGAGCATTCACGTTTCTCATGCATAATAGTATACCTGGCAAATCCTTGCAAGTAGACCCACCGCTCTCCCCATAGAGCTTCTCGGCTTTCTCTGGTGGCTCCGTCGCCCCCTTCATTTATGCCAAACTCAACCCTTCAGTACCTTGCTACAACATTCAGAAAATCAATACGAGGCAGGTTACGTCACAGGACTTTTCAGTTTCCCAGGAAGCAGTAAAAAAGTTCATTTGCTTTGAACGAAAGAAACATTCGTGCTATGCTTGATCACAGACTATCTCATCTCTATAAATTGCTTTTTGCGCGAGATACGGGAGGAACCATGCCTACTATTCGTCGAGCCAGCGACGCGGATTTTGATGCGATCTGGGAAATCTTCCATCAGGTCGCCCAGGGTGGCGATACCATTGCCTCTCCCCCTGAGACAACCAGGGAAGAAGCCTACCAGGCCTGGATGCGCACCCCCACCGCGACCTACGTGGCTCTGGCTGATGCAGAGATTGTTGGCACGTACTACCTCAAACCCAATCAAGAAGGCCTTGGCTCACACGTCTGCAACGCAGGCTATCTGGTCAAATCGCAGGCGCGTCGCCAGGGAATAGGCCGCGCCATGGGCCTGCACTCGCTGCAAGAAGCACGCGAACTCGGTTTCTACGCTATGCAATTCAATCTGGTGGTCTCAACCAATCAAACTGCCGTCAGGCTGTGGCAGGATCTTGGCTTTTCGATTGTCGGCACCCTCCCAAAAGCTTTCAATCACAAACGACTGGGGTTCGTCGACGCGCTGGTTATGTACCAGCTCCTCAATTCCCCAACGTAGACCAACTGGTTTGGCACTCGCGATAACAAGAAGAGCATACCGG
>JAFMRP010001361.1 GCA_017354095.1 Ktedonobacteraceae bacterium | reverse complement strand
ACTGGGAGGGACGTACAGCCACATCTGCAAGCCGGTGGGGTTTGTGCCAAAATTGGTCACCTGGACCAGCGAAGCCGCTGCCGCACGAGCCGATGATGGACGCTGCTGTACGGTCCAAATAGTGACGGCCACAAGTCCTAACATCAAGAGACTGGCAACAAGGGAACGAACGAATCGGGGAGAACCGTGCAAAGACATGATGAGCTCCTTTCAACGCGGATATTCAACACTGAAGGGATGCGTGCAATGATACGGTGCATAGCGATCTCCATGATCATCACCAGACGCAGCTCCTGGCATCTCTTGCTCATATCGCCGAGGTCCCTACTAGGCATGCTGCCTTCCGTCATCGGGTTTGTAAGCGCTTGCAAAGTGAGCGCTCATTCGGCGGCATCAACTCATCATCAGGGGAGAAACACCGAACCCTTGAAGACGATCATTCTTGCCGTCGAGAGCACATCCTGTTCAAGCACAATGCTGTTCTATGTCTGGGCGCGGTAGGTATGTGAGCCTTTCTGCGTGAAGGTTTGCAAGCGCTTGCATCACCTGCGCGAGATCACCCACAACAGTCAACTGATGTGGTGGTAATCTCTACCAGAGAGGACGATGTATACCGCACAACTCGCCCTTCATGCGCAACTCCGATGCCTCAATCGTTTGCCGGGCGGCATATGCTGCAATCAATTTAGCCTGCATGAATCGTCTCTGATTGCAAGATGATCGAGTGCATAACGCAGAGTGCATGGTCACAACCTATTGCACAGTATACAGCCAAGAGGCCTGAAAGTCAATTCCTTGCATCTTTTATTGGTTTTTGTCTAATCATGATAGCAATCGAACAGGACCGCGAATCGCTCAACGAACGAAGCAGGTTATTCGTCAAAGGAATATCTGGTTGGCTCACAGGTAAGCAGAGAACCAACTATCCGCGCCCCATGAAGGGCATCCCGCTTGCCATCACGGTCATAAACGGCACATTCACATCGAGTGGCAGGTTCGCCATAGAGAGGACGGCCCGCGCAACATGATCGGCATCGATAGTCGGCTCAACAGCCACCGTGCCATTGGCCTGCAGCACACCGCTTTTCATACGATCTGTCATCTCAGTGGCAGCATTACCGATGTCAATCTGCCCGCAGTTAATATCAAAAGGCCGGCCATCCAGTGCCGTTGATTTCGTAAGGCCGGTGATCGCATGTTTGGCAGCCGTATACGGTGCAGAAAGGGGTCGGGGAGTATGAGCCGAAATCGACCCATTATTGATGATGCGCCCGCCGCGCGGATGTTGCTGCTTCATGATCCTAAAGGCTTGCTGCGTGCAAAGAAACGTTCCCGTCACACAGGTGTCCAACACTGTCCGCCACTGCTCATAACTCAGGTCTTCGAGCGGGATGGCGGGCGCACCTACCCCCGCATTGTTAAATAACACATCCAGCCGTCCAAATTTGTCCTTCGTTGCCGCAAATAACGCTGAGACGGCTCCCGGGTCGCTCACGTCTGTGGGCATCACCAGCGAGCGCGAGTCTGACACATCAGCCTCCTGAACCACCTGCTCCAGAGATTTAACCCGGCGACCCGCCAGCACAACGGAATATCCGGCTTCCCAGAACAGGAGTGCCGTTCGTTTGCCAATACCGGTTCCAGCCCCGGTCACAAGAGCGATACGACCTGTGATACTCATGCGTCTCTCTTCTTTGTGTAGCATTCTCATCCTCGATTTTCTGCACCCGCCCGGCCTGTCCATCGACCAGCCGTACCTTGATATCGTGCGAGCGAGAAGCGGATGTGATCAAAATATCCTTGACAACTCGGGCAAGCTGCCAAGGACAAAATGAGATTGCACTTACTTTTGTTCGACGAACTCGCCCTCGATCAGAATCTGGACCTCGTCGCTGACGATCCACTTCCCATCAAGCAACATATTAAAGGTCATGCCAAAATCCTTTCGGTTGATCTGGCCTTCGGCGCTGTAGGCAATGCGGTGACCCATATTGGGATCGTTGAATTCCCCATACTGCATCACATTCAGGGTTACTGGCCTGGTAATGCCTTTAATGGTCAGATCGCCC
>JAFMRP010001360.1 GCA_017354095.1 Ktedonobacteraceae bacterium | reverse complement strand
GAGGCCGGTGACACCGCAGCAGGCCGAGGGGATGCGAATAGAGCCGCCGGTATCGCTGCCAATCGCGCCCAGGCACATGCCACTGGCAACTGCAGCTGCCGAGCCGCCGCTCGAACCGCCAGTGGTACGCGTGTGATCCCAGGGATTGTGTGTTGGCGGCGAGTAGGGGCCGTAGGCGAATTCGAAGGTGGTGGTTTTGCCAATGATGATGGCGCCTGCTTTACGCAGCTGTTCAACGACCGCTGCATCTTCTTGTGAGACGTGGTCGGCCAAGACCTGGGATCCGGCGCTGGTGCGCACGTCCTTGACGGCAATGAGGTCTTTAATGGCGATGGGGAGGCCGTGCAGGGGGCTTCGATGGAGGCCTGTTCGCATCTCACGCTCGGCCTGCTCCGCATCTTGCATAGCTTGCTCACGCATCACGGTCACGTATGCCTGTATCTCGCCATCGAACTTCTCAATGTGCTCAAGCGTCTCGGTGACCAGTTCGCTGGGGGTTATCAAGCCGGAGTGGATTTCTTCCGCGGCTTCGCGTATGGATGTGTAGGGCACGGGTGGTGGTTCTCCTCTCGCGATTTCCCGTTATGATATAACTAGTTTTAATACTGTTGTAGATGGGAAAGAGTTTTGGATAAACTTGTTTGTACATTATAGCATACTATTTGTGTTTGCCTGGAGGCGGCGGCCACCCGCAAGGGGTGGCCCTACATTTCCCAAGGGCACGAGAGAGATGAACCCGAATAATTTGCGCGCGCCACACATCGTCATGTTAAGAATGGCTGCCGCTGACGGCATGAGACGACTTGCTTATGGTGTTAGCGCTTGTGGTGAGTTGAGTGATGCTTTGAGGATTTCATTGACAGGGGCGGATGGGGGTGGGTATACTAGGCTTTGGAATAAATCTGTACTGTAGTTGTATTCATCAGGTGGCCGTTGGCAAAGGCTGGCGGCAGAATAGGGAAGCCGGTGTGAATCCGGCGCAGTCGCGCTACTGTAACTGGGATATACTTCGCCTCTCGCGTGCAGCGAGCAATCGCCACTGTTCCAGTGTGAATGGGAAGGCCGGGCGAATCATAGCGAACCAGGAGCCAGGAGACCTGCCTGATGAACGATGCTCATGAACCTTCGCGTCAAAGGGGTGAGCGCCAGGATATCTTCGTTCGCAGGGTTACGAGCCAGGCTTCGCGCGACTTTGCCGCGCAGGGGGCCCGGACATCGCCGGCCTGGGCGGAAGCTCTCTGGTTGATCTCCGTTACACGCGAGGTGACAATGGGCGGTAACACGGAGGTTAACCGAACGATGCGCACCCATGTCATCTCTCCCCGTATTTCAGCGTTGCGATCGCTGCTGCTATTACTCTCTTTGTGTGTGCTGCTGGCCGCGTGCGGCCAGACTACCACATCAACAGGCAGTAATACGCCGGCACCCACAGCCACGGCCGTCATGCTGGATGCGTACGGCACGCCGATAACCATTCCCAAAAGTGCGCCACAGAAGATTGTTTCGCTGGCCCCCAGTACCAGCGAAATTCTCGGCGCGCTCAATTTACAGAGCAAGGTGGTTGGCGTCGATTTCTACACCAATTATCCCGCTGACCTGGCTAAAGTGAAAAAGATTTCGGATGCCAACGGCACGTTTAACATCGAGGCGATTATCGCGCTCAAGCCTGATCTTGTTTTAAGCTCTGGTGGCCTGACACAGAAGTCTGATGCACAGCTGGTCAGCGTGGGACTGAACGTTGTTGATCTACCCAGAGCCAACTATGTCCAGGTTCAGGATCAGATCAAGCTCGTGGGGAGGCTGACCTATACGGAGGATGCCGCTAACAAGCTGGCCAAGCAGATACAGCAGCAGACCAACGAGATCAAAACAGCGGTTACCGGAACCAGCGCGCCCAGTGTGCTGCTGGAGGTCGACGACACAACACCGGGCAAGCCCTATGTTTTCGGGGGTGGCACCTTCGGTGACGAGCTGCTGCAGTATGCTAACGCAACCAACATTTTCCATGACAATACCAGCAACGGCGGCTATCCCCAGGTGACAGACGAAGCGATCATCAGCGCCAACCCG
>JAFMRP010001359.1 GCA_017354095.1 Ktedonobacteraceae bacterium | reverse complement strand
ATCAATGTAGCACTTGTAACACTTGTAACGGCTTTCGTTACGAATAGAGGCGTCAGGAACGCTTATCGCTATGCCGTCAAAGCACGATATGTTCCTCTGGCAACTCGTTCGATCTGCGCGGTTTCTACCATGCGTGTGAGGGCCATGCCCAGCCCTTCGCGAGTTGTTTCCGGCAGTTCTTCTGCGATCTGGCGGGTGGTGCGCGGCTCGGGATAGCTCTCCTTGAGGAGGCGCAGGATTTCCTGGCGAGCGTTACCGAGATTGCCGGTGGGGGCAGAGCCAGACAGCAGTTCTTTGACCGAGTAGCGCGACTCGCCGTGCCAGCGCACGTAGGGCCGGTCATCGCCCCGCTCCTCGTCGCTGGTGATGCTGAAGAGCAGGTTGGAGCCGGGTCGGGCCAGGTTCGATTTGACGAAGGCCAGCACGCGGCGCTGCTCGTCTTCGAGATCGGGGATCACCATCAGGCCGATGCGCGCCAGGGCCATGAAGGCCAGCGAGCCACTGCCGCGATAGAGCGCATTCTCCCCGCCGGACTTGGTCAGGTGACGCACGAGCAGGCAGGCTATCCCCAGCCGCTCGATCAGTGCTTGCAGCGGTGCGAACAGCAGACGTACCTCGTTGTCCTTGAAGACATCGCGGCCTTTGAGCACTGCCATCACGGGATCTATGACCAGCAGTCTGGCCTGGACCCGCTGGATAGCCTCTTCCAGGCGTTCCAGGTCTTCCACCAGGGAGAATGCCCGTTCATAAGATGGCGTGCCCGAGGAGTGGGATTGCACGGTGATGGTGCTCAAAGAAATGATGCGCTTCAGGTTGGCTCCGGCCCGCTCCAGCCGTGGCCTGACGGTATCACCAATGGTGTCCTCGGGCGTGATGAGCACGACGCCGCTGGCACCGCCTACGATCGGCTGACCATCGGGCATCACATCGCCGAGGGAGAGGCGGGCAGCCAGGTCGAGGGTGAGGTTGGACTTGCCCATACCAGGATCGCCATCGAGCAGGGTAATCTTACCCAGGGCCAGGCGTCCCTTCCAGAGCCAGTCGACAGGGGTGTATGCCACCTCAGAGATCAAGACACCAGCCTCCGCAGCCGCAGGAGTGACGCGCGGCGTGTGATTCACTGAGACATTGCCGTCCTGGTTGAGCTTGCCAGGTTTCGTATCCTCGCTGCTGGCCATCCGCCCTCCCCGGCCACCCGCGAGGGGTGGCCCTACATTTTGGGTGGGCATGGGAGATGGCAGCCCTTCCCGGCCACCCTCTGTATTCCGACTCCCAACGCCGCTGGCGCGGCTGGCGCTGCGCGCCCAGGGAGTCGGCAAGGAATCACCCGCGAGGGGTGGCCCGACATGTTGGGTGGAGGAAGAGCCTGATGGCCCATCAGGCTCCTGGCCGTGTTCCTTCGCGGCCAGATTGCCGGAGAACGGATCGTGCGGAGCGGCAACCAGTGCCTTCCAACCCTCCTGGCGGTCGTTCTGAGGGAACAGCAAGTCGTAGGTACGCCAGAATTCGACTGGTCCGCCTTCGTACATCGCATGCATGAGCCGCCTGCCAGGCGTGAGAAACTCGGCCCGCCACCCGGCCATCTCGGCCAGCTGTCCATCGCGACGCATCGTGCCGTTGAGGATCATCCGGAGCGCCCGGATAAAATTTTGCTCATCTGGGGACGGGAAATGAGATTGCGAATCGACCATAGAGCTATTTCTCCTTTGACCTGAATTTTTTTGCCAGAGAGATGAGAGAGTCGTCCAGGACATAGAGACATTGATCGAGCTGCCGCGCTGCGCGCAGCGATGGAGACATCAGAGGGGGAGCATGCGACGTTGGTCGCGAGTATGCCATATAACCTGAGACCTCCCTTCCACATCCACATGACCGGTATGGTAAGCGTTGAGCAATACAGGGAAAATCTACGAGGAACGCACTACATTTCCAATACTACATGCAACGTAACATATTAAACCTCTGCCTGTCAAGGCTTTTGATCGAGTATTTATATAGTCATGGATAGCGATATGGGGTTGGGTAGAGAAGAAGGCCACAAACGGAACGCCGGGAAACAAGGTGCGTTATG
>JAFMRP010001358.1 GCA_017354095.1 Ktedonobacteraceae bacterium | reverse complement strand
GCCTGGAAGCTTGCATAGAGAATCGGCCCTGTATGGGAGGGGCGTGCCGTCACATGAATGAGGTAATCCTGTTTGTATTGCCCATCGTATGATGAGGCAAGGGTCAGCGGCGAGAGAAAAACAAGGGTGTGTGGCTGGAGCAGGCTGAGCAAAACAGCAAGTGTACCGCATTCGAGCGCCTGGCCGGCCATCTTGATTTCAAGTTGTTTTGGTGTTACTTTGTCCAAGGAAGGTTTCTCCTTTCAAGAGCTGGCCTCGCCCCCATAGGTGAAAGTGTGTGGGGTGAGGCCTGATTTGTCATGAATATCGATGAAGAAATCGCCAGTGCATATGCACCTGACGGAGGTGGGCTGCGTGGCATCATGTGCTACTCCTGATCAGTTGAGAGATGGGAGTGGCGTGTCCAGCTACCAGAGAGGTGGGATGACTTCACAAAGGCATATCTCCTCTATAATCTCCCCATCCCAGGCATGCAGGGGAAACCGCCAACGTCCACATCGGTGGCAGATGTCGTACCATATTTCTGGTTGTGTGGAGGAGGTATGCTGCCGCATGGGACGGGCATGGTAAGGCAGATGTCGTGGCCGTGGCAGTGCATTCAGGCAGGCATGTGCCCAGCACGAGGCTGTCCACAATTCACGGATGACCACATATTCCCGTGCTGTGTGTGGCCGATGATAACCCACGCTCATATTGACCACCTCGTCCACATAGCCAGCGATGGTCAGTGCATCTGAGCGCCTGCCCTTGGTAGTCTCGACTTGGTGCCCAAGCGACGCAGCGGCAGCGATGACCTGCGCGGCGAAAGAGGCGGAGCATAGCGATCTTCTCCCGATCTGCGTAATTAGATCCCGGTTGCCTCGCCGATCCAGGACAAGAGCATAGCTCACATCTTCAAAGAAGGATGGATCAACTTGTTCAATACCCAGGCAACCTATCTCTTCTTCAACAGAAGCGATGATCTTTAATGGGTAGCCTGTGTGTTGAGCGAGGCTGCAGGCGATCGCACCCCCGCATTTGTCATCTCCTCCCAGGATACGCTGTCCCTGGGTGTGGATGAGCCCACGCTCGATCGTGAATGCTTCATCCCAGGTGAGCAGACGAATCTCTTTCCGCCAAGAGAAAGGCCGTGGGAGCGCACCAGTTCCTCGCTGGTGCCTTCTCGGCATGCTGGGTTGCCAATCATGCACCATATCCAGATGGAAGGAGAGACAGGGATAGCCTTCATCTGGCGCTGGAATACCGCGGCAAGCGAGCAGATTACCTGCCCGATCTATTGCGACGCCGAAGCCACAGGTTTCCAGATGCTGGCGCACAAATGTTCGCGCCAGATATTCCTGTCCTGAAGGGCTCGGACGGCGGAATAGTTCACCTGCGAGAGAGAGCAGGTCAGAGCGTTCGTCACGCATGTGGCCCACTCCCTTATTGATGAACACGGATGACCAACGGCTTTGCATTGGGAGTGGCAACCTCTCTCACGCAGATCGTGTACATCCGGTGTTCATCCAGATGAAAATGCGGGGAACTGATCCGGGACCATTCTGCTCCTACTTGATCCAGATAAGGCATGTTATAGGAGAGAAAGCGCTGTAAAGGACCTGTGGCGTAAAACGCGCTCCTGATCTGAAAACCTTGAGATCGCAGCGAGGAACTGGCTTCCCAGAGTGGAAAACCTTTGGCCAGAATATGCCGCTCAAGCGTCGTACGCAGAGCCAATTCATATCCCCGATCGCCATAGCCACGATCCAGAAGGATGCCCCACCCCCGCTCACTTCTCAACAGCCGTACGATGATGCGAGCGTACATGCGTTTGATCTCCCAGCGGTTCTGGGTGGGGTCAGTGACATAGGCGACGAGCATGGCTTGATCCAGCAAGTTGGCTGGCAGGTGCTCTCGTTGCTCTCCATCGATGAGATGTTGGCACGAACGATATCCTTTGCCAGCGCCGATCGTCAAGATATCCCACGGGTGAGTTGAGATGACCATCTGAAGCCGCTCCCAGTCGGAGCAGCCACGTTGCTCGTACTGGCTGATTCGCCACTGACGCTCCCCTGGAGGTAAGACGGCCTTG
>JAFMRP010000030.1 GCA_017354095.1 Ktedonobacteraceae bacterium | reverse complement strand
CCCGTCATTGCTGTGGTCGGCTATACCAACGCCGGCAAATCTACTCTTTTTAATACCCTCACCTCAGCGGGCGTGCTGGCCGAAAACAAACTCTTCGCCACACTGGACCCCGTCACCCGCCAGGTCACTTTGCCCGGCAGCCAGCAGGTGCTCTTCACCGATACCGTTGGCTTTATCCAGAAGCTGCCCACAAAACTGATCGCCGCCTTCCACGCCACACTTGAAGAGGTGGTCGACGCGGACCTGCTGCTGGAGGTCGTAGACGCCAGCCACGAAATGGCGAGCGAGCAAAATGAAACCGTCAATGCCATCCTCGATGATCTGGGGGCCAACGATAAGCCGCGCGTCACCGCCCTCAACAAAATAGACCTGCTTCCCGACCCTTCCGTAGTAGATACCAGCTTCTATCCTAACGCCGTACCAATTTCAGCGCTCAATCGCAGCGGCCTGGATGAGCTGCTCGAAAAAATTGCTGCGGTCCTGGCGGAAAGCATGGAATACATCCAGGTCTTGATTCCCTTCCATAAAAGCGAGCTTGTGGAACTCTTCCATCGCCGTGGCTATGTAGAGCAGGAAGTGCATGATGCCAACGGCACCTGCATCTCTGGCCGCATTCCTCGCTCGCTGCACAGCTACTACCAGCCATTTGTTCACACACAGTCTGAAGAACATCAAAAATAGCAGAAACACTAAACCCACGCCATACCCAGAAGTGCTAAGAAACTTGTGTACAGGCGTGAATGTATGTTACGCTGCTATGAGCCGTTTGTGTATCGTTTATAAAGGTAGAGTGTCAATGTCAGAACGGAAACCGCAAACGAAATATGTTCCCCTGCGTGTTCGTTTCCGATCTCCTACCGAGGAACCATCAGGGGAGCGTGATCTGCTTCACGCGGTGCGCGAAAATCTTCAATCAGGCATAGAACCACTGGTGCCTGATCTGTCAGACTTCTCCGATACGCAGCGCCGCACCCAACAGATCAAAGAACTGGTGCGCTTAAGCACATTGCTGCGGGCCGATCTGGGGTTGGACACCATCCTGCAGCAGTTCGCAGCCTCCATTGCGGCCTGTACAGGCTTTCGCGTTCTGGTCATCAACCTCTTTGATGACCAGAATAACCGCACACTGCGAGCTGCCTTTGCTGGCCTCTCTGAGGCCGATCAACGTAAGCTTCGCTCCAAAAATTTTCCGGCAGACGGCTTCCCGCGCGGTCTACCAGTCGAGTTTCGTATCAGCCAGAGCTATTTCATTCCCCATGATCACGTGAATTGTGCAGATCCAGTGATTACCAGCTCCTATGATAATTATGGTCCTGGCGGCTGGCACCCTGAAGATATGCTGATTGTCCCCTTCTACAGCCCGCGCGAACAGAAAATGCTGGGCTACCTCTCGCTGGATGACCCAGAAGATGGCAAAAGACCCACCGAAGAAAGTATCGAGGTCGCCGAATTATTTGCCAATCAGGTGGCTATTGCTGTCGATAATGCTCGCCTGCTACAGGCGCGCGAGGATGAGCACAAAGCCCTGAAGACGGGCATCGAACGCTTGGCGGAAGATCTGGAAGCGCTGCATGCTGACCCGGCTCATCCCCTGGAACGCGCCTCGCACCCCTCTTTGCAACCAATCGTAGATGCCATTAACTCTGTAACCGGCGACATTGGCTCGGTGCTGGACAGCGCACAACTTGTATCTCATGCTGTGAACGAGCATCATCGTAATGTGCTCCACAATACCGAACTGCTGACACGCGATATCGATCAGCGCCAGCGTCAGACGAATCAGGTGGCTCAGACATTCAACACGTTCATCGAAAAAATGCGGCGCATGGCGGATTTTGCCGACGTGCTCTCTGTGAAAGTCAATGAAGCGGTAGAGGTGACGGAAGGAGCGCAGCTCGCCGTAGATCGTGCCTTCGCGGGTATGCAGGACGTACGCGATGCCACAATACACTCCGCTCGTACGATGAAGGCCCTCAGTGAGAGCAGCCAGGAAGTCAACGAGGCCGTTGGCGAGATTACTGATCTCAGTATGCGCCTGCACCTGCTGGCGCTCAATGCCGCCATCGAAGCATCACGCGTCGGCGAACACGGCCAGGGCTTCGCTGTCATAGTTAAAGAGATGCGCACCCTTGCCCAGTGTTGCACTCAGGCCGCACGCAAAGTCAGCAGCTATATTCGTACATTCCAGCATGAAACATCTATCGCCTCTCGTAGCGTCGAGCAGAGCACGCAGCGAGTGGTGACGCAGACCGAACTGGTGACACAGACCGGTATAACCTTAGAAGCGATCAGTAAGGTTACCCAGGAAATAACCGTTCTGGTGAAGAGGCTATGTGCGACAGTGGAAGGTCAGGAGCAAGGTTCGCTGCTGGTGGAACAGGTTATCCCGGAAATTACCAGCATGATGGAGATCATTACTTTACATACAGAGGAAATGCAGCGGTCTCTACAGCACCTGGTTGATTTAACCGATGTGCTGGCACAGCGCATCACCTCACTAAAGCGCAGCGAGCGCTAAGCGCTTACCAGGTAGCCACGGCTACCTGGTATAGCCCAGGCTGCGCGCTTCCTCGTAAGCACGCTGCGCTTCCTCATGCCGCCCCATCTGTTCAAGCACCGATCCCTTATGATAACGTAAGCTGCCCTCGTGTGGAGCCAGTTGAATGGCCTGCTCATAGGCTGCCAATGCTGTTTCTTGACCTTCTTCGGCGGCGAAGTCTTCATCATGAAGACTGTAGGAAAGCCGGAACCAGTCTTCTTTTTCCGACTGTGCTGTGAAGTACATTAACTTGTTCCCTCAATAAATGCGCCCTGTGTAAAGCGCCATATGACGATGCACCAATGATGATAGAAACATCAGGAAAATGGTTGTTCATTGCTATATACGTATGAATGTTGCGGAATTGTTGGAGACCTGACTTAATTCCTAGCCTTCATTGGATATATCGTTGTCGCCCTCCTTGCCTGGGTTCAGCGCGTGTCTACCTGGATCGCTTTTTCACTTTGATGATCGGCTGTTCATATTCTCGATAGAACTTTTTTCCCAATTTCCAGCCGGCAAAGCCTCCTACGATGGCACCTATCAGTATAGCTAGCGCTGTAATCGTTCTAAAGTAACCACCACTCGCGATAAGCAATGGCAATCCTAAAGCCAGCAAGGCACCTAGCAGCAGGCCCGCCATCACTCCCAGGCAACAACCCAGAGGCCCCCCATTCACCTCGCCTGCTGCCTCTGGAGGCAACTGAGGGAGCGTAGAGGCGGGATATATCGTTTCTTGTTCTTCTGCGGACTGCCCCTCTATCTTCTGCTCGCCGGAGACTGGTTCCGGCTCCCTATCTTGCGGGGCCTGTTCGTTATCTTGTGGGGCTTGCTCATCCCCTTGAGCGAAACCATCCGAAGGTGTAGACACAGCAAGTAATCCTTCATTAGCGGTAAAATGTGGCGAAATCTTAGAATGTACCAAACTGCCGGTCCCCGGCATCTCCTAAACCGGGCACAATATAGCCATAATCGTTCAGCGCGTCATCAAGCGTGGCGATATAAATATCGACGTCCGGGTGCGTCTGCGTGAGCTTATGCAGGCCGTAGGGAGCTGCGATAATACCAACATAGCAGAGGCGCGGCACGCCGCGTTTCTTGAGAATATTAATGGCGTCAATTGCCGATCCTCCAGTGGCCAGCATCGGGTCAACCGCGTAGCAAACCTGTAGCTCAACCCTGTGTGGAAGCTGGTTGTAATATTCTAGTGCCTGCAATGTGCGTTCGTCGCGCCTCAAGCCCAGGTGCCAGACCTGCACATCCGGTATAACCTCGCGAAAACCATCGGCCAGCCCAAGTCCCGCGCGTAATATCGGCGTCACGCCAATACCCCCGGCCAACCTGCATCCGCGTGTGCTCTGTAACGGCGTCTCTATGAGGCGTTCCTCCAGCGCCAGGCTCTCAGTTGCTTCGTAGGCCAGCAAGGCTCCTATCTCTTTCACCAGTTGATAAAATTCTGGTGGTGGAGTCGCCTTGTCACGTAACCGGGTCATCTTATGCGCCATTACCGGGTGCCTGGAGATATGCACCCGTGGTAGGTTGAGTACCTCGTCGCGCGTTGGTTGTGGTACACCGCGCATCGGAAGATCAGGCTGCCTGCCCTGTGTATTTATCATAAGAATGGTTGCCTTTCTGAACGTCTTCGTCTACTGTGCTTGCACTCTGGAGCGGATGTTATCCTGGCTATTTATTATACCACTGGCCACTTTTTTTCACTGCCTGGCGTTACCTCATTCTTGAGGGCGGATGCGATCAGCCGCGCTTCACCAGCACAAAAAAGTCTGGGCCCCTGTTCAGCAGCCCAGACTTTTTTGTGCCTATACTCACTAAACAGGACGGGCGGGAATACCCTGCCAGTGGGTCTCTTTGGGTAGGCTCTCTCCTTTCATCACCAGAGAAAGCGCGTCAAGAGTGGCGCCGGAACCGACCTCGGTATCATAGAGCACAACGGAGCGTGGACCAATCGAACTGCCTTCTCCAATTTTGACCGTGGACATTTTCATGACCCGATCCTCGAAGAGATGCGTCTGCAAGGATGTGGCGTCCCCAATAGCCACATCATCCCCAATCTCTACCAGGTCAAACTCGGTCAGGTACGTGGTGGCGAGCCAGACACGCTTGCCGATCCGTGCGCCCAGCAGGCGCAGGAAGGGCGCAATCCACGGGGTACCCGCGAGGCCGCCTATCAGCAAAGGCACTGCCGTGGACTCGTACAGACCCGTGATGAGCTCAGAGCGCCGCACCCACACATTCCAGAGCGGCTCCGTGCGTGGACGGTACCGGCCAATGATCAGCCACTTGAGCAATACAACTAGCAGTGTGCAGCCCAGCCCCAGACCCAGAACTATCACTGGTAAAAGGGCAAGCAGCATCAGGGGAGGGAGCACCGCGGCTAGCTGGACTATACTATAGAGACCCAGGAGGACGCTCATCTGCAGGATAATCCTGGGGAGGACCACGCGGAAGAACTCAATGAACAGACGCCAGGCAACCAGTCTGGGGCGTGGGCTGTAAGTCAATTCATCCGGGAAACTCTCGCTGGCCTGCCGCACCGGCAGGTAGATCGCCGGCGATCCTAACCATGTCGTCTCAGGATCGATGGGCCGGTCAGGTGGTACAGAGTGGACCCCGAGCAAGCTGTTATCACCCATCTGGGAGGAGCCGGGTACAAGCGCTCCGTTGCCCACGAAACTACGCCGTCCCACCTGCGCCGGAGCAAGGGCGATGCGACCGCGATGGTACACCGCAGGTGCGATCACTGCAATATCGGCTACAAAACTCTCATCTCCTAATTTGAGCATATCGGGATCTAAAGAACCAACGGTCGATACCTCGGACCAGCGGCCAATGCGCGCGCCTAGCAGGCGCAGGAATGGCACAACGTAGAGAGTCGCATACAGTGTGTTCATCATGCCCAGGCTCATGGCCATCAGGCCGCCACTGATCCACTTGCGCACCCCAAAGCCGCTGCGCTGGGGATAGATGCCGGCACGTGTTACAGGCATTACAGCCCATTTGCCTGCGATCACTACGAGGCAGGTGAACAGTACGGAAATCGGGCCAGATACCAGCGTGCTGACTAGTCCCCATGCAAGTCCGAAACGCATAGTGGTCCCAAACACGATCACTACACTGGGAACCAGGATCAGCAAAGGCAGCAGCATCCCTAGCAGCAGCATCCCACCGATGAAACCCGCTATCACTGAGACGGGCCAGCGCCGGTCGTCAGCCTGGGCTGTCAGAGTCTCTACCAGGGTAGGGGGAGTCTGCAAACGCTTGATTGGCGAACCCGCCCAGTGCTCGTTCGCTGGGATAATCTGGTCAGCGGAAACCAGGGACTGCTCTCCTATCGAAGACTGATCACCAATCTGCGCGCCAGCCATCACAATACTGTTGGCTCCTATAAAGACACCAGAACCTATGTGAATAGGAGCCAAACGCAGCCAGCCACCTTCCACAATAGATGGTTGCAACCGTGCTCCGTGGCCAATGCTCACACGTTCACCAATCTCTAGAAGCATTGGCATTCTGATTGAGCCAGCAGGGAGATGGCAGTGACGACCAATTTTTGCTCCTATCAGCCGCAAGTACGGTGGCAACAGCGGCGATCCAGACAGCAGCCCTGCTGCTGAAAGCGAGAGAACCTTACCGTAGAACCACCAGAGTAGAAAGGTCTTGCCCCACAGCGGATACCATCCCGGACGCAAGTAACGCCCGAGCAAACGGCCACCAAGTATTGGCAACAGGAAAAAGATCACTGTGAACACACCAATCCAGGAGAGCGCAGCAGCGATCAATACAGGCAGCGAGGCATGTGCCAGGGTGTTGAAAGGCGCAGGCAGCTCCACTACAGGGAAGCGCAGCATGAGCATCAACGAATAGAGCAATCCAAGCAAAGGTACGCCCATGATGAACATCCAGCCATAGATCGCAATGAGCTGAATGAGGCCGCAACCCAGGACGCGCAAAGTGGAGTGCCGCCGGGGCGCCGGTCTCGTGGAAGCCGTCGGCTGTTTATCAACGGACGTTACTACCTCGCCCTCAATAAACTGGGCCAGGCTGCGAATTGTTGGATGAGAATAGAGGTCGCCAATGGATAACCCTTGCAGTTCAGGTTGCTTGCGCAGCAGAGAGATGAGACGAGCTGCGGCCAGGGAGTGTCCCCCAAGGTCACAGAAGAAATCATCCTCTACAGAGATGTTCCGGCGACCCAGAACTTCCCCCCACGCCTCTACAAGCTGAACCTCGCGGGTGGTCTCGGCGGTCACTCGCGGGCTGGATCGCGCACACAGCAGCGGCGATACAGGCGGTGGCAAAGCCGCACGATCCACCTTGCCAGCTGCCAGCAGGGGAAAAACGTCGAGCACCTCAATAAACGACGGAACCATATACGTGGGAAGATGGCGCCGCAGAGAGGCGTGGAGCCGCTCGCGCAGATTCGTCGTAGCTGCCTGTACTTCACGACCACGCAGCGTGACATAGCCGACCAGGTCCTGTACCACACCGTCGCGCTCCAGAGGCTTGACAACCGCGTTTGTCACCGCCTGATCCTTACGCAGCACCTCTTCAATCTCACCCATCTCGATACGATAGCCGCGAATCTTGACCTGGGTATCGATGCGACCCAGATACTCGATCTCCCCTGAAGGGGTGAAGCGTCCCATATCGCCAGAGCGGTAGATGCGCGGAGCCTCGGCCCGATCATGCTCGAACGGGTTGGACACAAAACGCTCGCCAGTGAGATCTGGGCGATTGTGATAGCCAATGGCCACTCCCGGACCACCAATGCAGATCTCCCCACTCGCCCCTTTCTCAACGGGTCGCAGGTGCTCATCGAGAATGTAGACACGATAGGTTGGCAGAGCAGTACCCAGTGTGACCGGCTTATCAGGCTGCAGCTCGCAGTAAGTCGCCGTTACGGTCGTCTCGGTGGGACCATACGTATTGAGCATGCGTAGACCCGGTCGAGCCCAGCGACGTACCAGGTCAGCAGGGCAGGCCTCACCTCCAACGAGCAAACAACGCAGGGAGGGCACATCGGCTTCAATGGTAGCCAGCAGCGTTGGCACACAACAGAGCACCGTGATTTTGTTCTCAATGAGAAAGTTGGTTAACCCCTGACCCAGGCGCCGATAGTCGGTCGGACCAGCGATCAGCGTGGCTGCAGCAATCCATGTTGGCCAGATCTCCTCGAAACTGAAGTCGAAGGTGATGCTCATTCCCTGGTAGACACGATCCTCTCTCCTTACATCATAGATCGGTGTGGCCACACGCAGAAAGTTAACGATACTGGCATGCGAGACGGCAACCCCCTTGGGCCGACCAGTGGTCCCAGAGGTGTAGATGATGTAGCACAATGACGAAGGATCAATGCGGACCTGGGGACGGCTCCCTGGCTGGGCAGCAAGCTCTATTTCCGCTTTATCAAGCTCAAGCACAGGACAGCTAAGTACTCGTGTTCGCTCATGAAAGGTTGAATCGGTCACTAGATCGCACAATCCAGCGTCCTGTGCGATGTACTCTAGCCGGTCAGCCGGAAATGATGGATCAAATGGAACGTAAGCAGCACCAGCCTTGAGTACACCTAACAGCGTGACGTAACACTCGATAGACCGCTCCAGTAAAATACCAACCTTACTACCTTCTGCTATTCCTCGCTCTCTGAGTAGATGTGCAAGACGGTTGGCTCGATGATCGAGCTCCAGATAGGTGAGCTGGGTTGATCCACAAACAACGGCTAGCTCATCTGACCACTGATCACACGTCTGCTCAAAGTATTGCGGTAAGCACTCTATATGCTTCTTTCTGTGCGTTGTTCGTCGTAATACCGGACTTTCTAGCGATCCGGGAAAGGCAAGATGTTTTTCTGTTCGCAATTGGTTCCTCATTATTGATGGTGCCTGACGCAAGCAGACCATAAGGCCAGTCATGCAATCGACATTTCATCCCTACGATAGGTCGTACAGACGCACCTTCTACTATGCCGAATCTACATTAATTGAACCTCAGGTTTCTCCCCACGCACCACACGCAAATGTTATAGGCGATCTACTTTTTACTGATCATTAAATTTAATAGAGAATATTTTTGTGCTTAATTTATATTCGACTATGCTCTACAAAACACGATTATATTGTTGACATACGCTCAAGTATATTGCGTATATATGTAATGCGCTATTAGGGTAACGAATTTGTGGTTTGATTTATTTATGAAGAGATAAAGTTGGGGGCTTCCCACAGCCTTCGGAAAAATCAGATGCTACGCAAACAAAGTGAATTTTGTACAGGTTTCATTCTCTCCTGAAAAAAAGACTGATCATCTCCAACAGATGAGATGTAACCTATTTCGGTTGACATCGATGATAAATATAAAATACTATAAGTATAGTTGAGCAGAGGCAAGTTAGGATCAGGTATTCGCAAAATGAAATTTTCTGAAATCCTGAAAGCCATAAAGGATAGCCTGAAAGTGCTGAATAGCAAGGTATCCACGAGAACGCTTGCTATTATTCTTAGCATTGTTTTGATATGTGCTGTTGCATTCATTCCCTGGCTTTCACAGCACTTGGGAGACCAGGGGCGCAATAGCAGTAACAATCCGGCGACAACAGGCGGTGCCCGTCCGCTGGCCCTCGTGTACCGCGGTCCGGGAGGATGTAAGGGGTGTTCGGAGGCCACCGCCGCGCTGCTTCAGAGTTCAAAGTGGAACTTCGAAGTAAAGTTTGTTGGTCCCAAAGAACCTCTGGAACTTTCGGCCGCCACTCTGAAGTCTGCTGTGCTCTATGCTCAACCTGGCGGCAAGGGTGATGCGCGTAGAGCATACAAGAAGATAATGCGTCAATTGGACGATCCAAATGTCATATCCGACTGGGTGAAAGCCGGTGGTCGTTATCTGGGTATCTGCATGGGAGGATATCTTGCTGGAGATTCCCCTACAGTACCTGGCTTCGGTGTTCTACCAGGCACTGTAGGGGAATGGATCCATTCCCCTGGCGCGAGCTGGACGAGCGATAAAGATACAGTTCTACAAGTCAATTGGCGGGATCACTTGAGGTGGATGTATTTTCAGGATGGACCCTATTTTCAGCTCAATCCAGGTGCAACTGGCGTGCAAGTGCTTGCGACATATACAAATGGCAAGATCGCCGCACTGGTCGCTCCTCATGGAAAGGGGAAGGTTGCGGTCGTGGGCCCTCACCCAGAGGCTGATGAGACTTGGTACAGCGAATATAACCTCACAGATCCTGATGGACCTGATGCTGATCTTGGTCACGATTTGATCAATACCCTCATGGAATAATCAAATCTTCCTTAACCATCCTTCCTTTTCCTCTTATGACTGTCAATCTGGCAGTTAGTACCCCCTTGCTGCAGAGATAGATACCAGGGCTCATATGGCATAGAATGCGGGAGAAGTGGGGACACTCTGGCAAGAGTATGCTATACTAGCCTCATGGTTATTGGGGTCTGTCAAATCACTCTGCATCTGCCTGACAGTCACTCTCTGAAAGAGAAACGGCAGGTTATCAAATCTCTAACGGCGCGTGTGCGTAACAAGTTCGAGGTGGCAATAGCCGAAGTTGATCATAGTGAATCCTGGCAGTTAACGACGCTGGGGATGAGCTGTGTGAGTAATTCCAGCCAGCACGCCGATGAGATACTGAGGCATGTGCAGCACTATATTGAGGAAATCCGTCCTGACTTACAAATTTCACAGGTCGACACTGAAATTATAAATTGGTAGGAATTATGTTAGATATGGTAGGTACAGCGCCATCGCATGCCCTCGACTCAGTTTACGTGCTGGGCGTGCGTGTTGATCGCCAGACACGGCTTCAGACTATTGAGCGTATCGACCAGCTTATCCTTAATCGGCGTGCTGGGCAGAACCAGTGCCAGCAGGTTGTTACCGTGAATCCCGAGTTCGTGATGATGGCGCAGCGCGATGCCACCTTTCGCATGTGTATTAACCAGGCCGCGCTTGTCGTTCCCGATGGCATGGGCATCGTCTGGGCGACGTATCTACTTGGCAAACCGACGCCTGAGCGTGTTACCGGTACAGATACGCTGCCCGAACTGGCCCGGCTCTGCGCGGATAAGGGCTACCGCCTTTATCTGCTGGGTGCAGCCCCTGGTGTGGCTGAGATAGCAGCAGAGCGCTTGCGAGAATTGGCTCCAGGGCTCCAGATCGCTGGCACCTACGCTGGCTCTCCAGATGTCGCGGAGGAAGAGGCTATTATTGAGCGCATTCGTGCTGCGCAGGCCGATGTGCTTTGTGTTGCCTATGGCGCACCCGCGCAGGAGTTGTGGATTTATCGTAATCAGGCGCGCCTGCCGGTGGCCGTGGCAATCGGAGTTGGTGGCGCCTTTGATTTTCTCTCAGGTCGCCAGAAACGAGCCCCAAAACTGATGCGGCGCATCGGCCTGGAGTGGTTGTTTCGACTCTACCGTGAGCCCCGCCGCTGGCGACGTATGCTGGCACTGCCACAATTTGCAATCAAAGTACTCTTAAGAGGTCGAGGATGACATTGGATGGTCTCTCTGCATCGAACGTCGAAATAGCTGCTTCTCGTCTTCACACTATTATTCAAGGATTTAAGGGCAAACGTGTGCTGGTCGTCGGCGATATGGTGGCCGACGAGTACCTGACCGGTAATCCCACGCGCATAGCTCGTGAAGCACCTGTACTGCTCCTGGAGCTGTTTGAAGAATACATTGTTCCGGGGGGAGCTGCCAATGTGGCGGTGAATGCTAGCGCACTAGGAGCTGAAGTATTGCTGGCCGGTGTGGTGGGCAACGATACCTCTGGCAGTAAATTGCGCCATGCTGTCGGCGCTCTGGGTATGTGCCAGGATGGTTTATTGACTGATTCCACACGCCCCACTATCACCAAAACGCGTGTGATGGCGGGCAGCTCCCAGGTCGTACGCCAGCATGTATTGCGCATTGATCGCATTGATCGTTCCGAGGTCAGCGAGCCATATAAAAGTCAATTGATTGCCTACATTCAGGAAGTGCTCCCCTCCATAGATGTGCTCATGCTCTCCGATTACGATAATGGTATGATCAGCCCGGCGATCATTCAGAGTTGCCTGCCCCTGGCGCGTGAACTGGAGAAAATCATTGTTGTTGACTCCCATGGTGCATTTTCTCGTTTCCAGGGCATCACGGCGCTCACGCCCAATCAGCCTGAGGCTGAGGCGGCTCTTGGCATAACCATTCATTCTGATACCGATTTGAATGAAGCTGGCGCACGCCTCTTGCAGGGAAGTCGGGCGAAGAGCGTGCTCATTACACGTGGCCGCGAGGGAATAAGCCTGTTTGAAACCGATCAACCACCTCTACATATGCCTATTTTTCATTTGCCAAACGTAAGTGAAGTAGTTGATCCCAACGGCGCTGGCGATACCGTCGCGGCTACCTATGCGCTGGCTCTGGCGGCGAGCGCGAGTATGCCAGAGGCCGCGTACCTTGCCAATGCGGCGGCGGCATTGGTAGTGCGGCGCCTGGGCGCCGCCAGCAATACACCTGAAGAATTGGCAGGTCTTTTTTCATGAATAATTTGATGGATTCACAGAAGGTACTACAGCGCTCCCAACTCGCGACCGAGGTGCAGCGCCGCCAGCAGGCTGGCGAGCGCTGTGTTTTTACGAATGGCTGCTTCGATCTACTGCATCTGGGCCATGTACGCTATCTGCGTGAAGCGCGTTCATTGGGCGACTTTCTGGTACTGGGCCTGAATAGCGATGAGAGTGTGCGTCATCTCAAAGGACCAGGACGACCTCTTGTGCCAGAACTGGAGCGTGCCGAGATACTGGCCTCGCTGGAATGCATCGATTATGTCACTATTTTTGCTGAACCAACAGCCAATGCACTGTTAGAAGTACTACGGCCCGCTATCTATGTCAAAGGTGGCGACTACGCCAGCGCTCATAATGATGTGCCAGATACCACCCGTTTGCCTGAAGCAAAAACAGTGCTGGCTTATGGTGGCACCATACGACTCATTCCATATCTGCCCAATCACTCGACGACCGAACTTATTGCTGCCATCAAGCGACTGTAAGGGCGGGGTGAGAAGTTGCCGATTATGCAAGGAGGCGATATGCGCCTTTGCAAACGGACCAGGAGCGGTTTATATTATATGGCAAAAGATTATCTTAAAAAAAAGTCATCTGAAGAAATACAGACTGATACAGCTGAAGCGGCGGAAGAGCCTACTGCTACAAATGAAGCTGGCGCTGAAGTGGAGATCATCCCCATCGTAGGCCCATTACCTCTTTCGGAACCTGCCGTAGAGATGGTGGAGACTCCGGAAGCGGATCACGGCGAACGACGTGAAATGGTCAAATCGGCTACGTTGAATATGCTGGGTAACCTGGGCAGCAGTGTGATGGGCATGGTGCGCCAGGTAGCGCTTTCCGCCACCGGTTCGGCTACTGCTGGTCCCTTCTTCTTCGCTAGCAAGATCCCACAGACCTTTAATGACTTTATCGTCAATGGTTCGGTTTCTGGTGCACTTATTCCCACCTTTAATGATTATGCCGCGCCAGAAAAGCATGAGGAACTGCGGCGCATCATTTACACTGTTGTGAATCTCGTACTGCTCATCATGATGATATCCGCGCTGGGCTTCTTTTTTTTCGCTCCCTGGTTTGTCAACTTTGTCGCCAGTGGCCTCTCAGCGGATGAGCGTGCGCTGACCACGCAATTGGCGCGTATTATGTTTTTAATGCCGTTGATGCTCGGACCATTTGCCGTATTGCAGGCGGCTCTCTATGCGCGTAAGGAATTCAGGTTGACGGCTTTCGCGACCGCCGCCGCGCACGTTGGTATTATCATTGGAGCGGTTGCCCTTGGTTGGAGCGTTACCTACAGATCATATGGGCTGGCTCTAGGCGCGTTGTTGGGTGCTTTGGGTGAGATTGCCCTGCTCATCCCAGGCCTGCGCAAAGAGCGTCTCAAATATAAGTTGGTACTCGACCTGAAACATCCTGCCTTCAAACAAATTCTCAGGCTGTATGGCCCCGTGTCTATCAGTTTTTTTGCCAGTTCAATTCTGGTCTATTTCGATCAGCACCTGGTTTCTCTGACACCTTGCTTGAGCTTTATACACAATCCGCAGGGCTGCGGTACTGCAAACTACTCGGCCATGCAGCTTGCGACGACACTCATTCAGTTTCCTGGTGGACTGGTGGCGGCGGCACTCTCCTTCGCTGTGCTGCCAACGCTGACCGCCCATATCCGCGATAGTCAGATTGAGCGCTTTAAGTCTACACTGGCACTCGGTTTTCGCCTGGGCCTGCTACTCATGATCCCCGCTGCCGCCGGACTGATCGTCCTGCAATGGCCAATTGCGCTGCTCTTTTTCGGGCATGGCGGCTCGACGGCGGCAGACGCTCACCTGGTCGCTATAGCGCTGCAAAACTACTCTTACCAGCTCCCATTTGTGGCGATTGACCAGCTATTGATCGCGGCATTCTACGCACGTAAAAACACTATCATTCCCGTTGTGGTGCTTTTTGTGAGCATTCTTGGCTATCTCGCAGTGGCTTTGCCTTTCTCCAGCACTATCGGTATGCCAGCCCTGGCTCTTGCCAATACTGCGCAGAACGCGACACATGCTGTTGTGCTGCTGCTGATTTTACGCAAGGTGATGGGTCCTATTCATGTGCGCACCATGCTGCCCGCGCTGGGTAAAATCCTGCTGGCGACGGCGGTGATGGTGGCACTGGCCTGGGGCTTGCAGGTTGTGCTACCCTATGTGCCCTTGTTCTCGCTGGATAAAGTGTATGGTCAGCTGCTCACTGTCATCGTCGTAGGCGGCCTATCGGCCGGGGCCTATTTTGGCCTGATCGCTTTGTTCAAAGTTGAAGAGATGGATTTGCTCAAAGGGACCATACTGGCGAAACTGGGAAAAAAATAGTTTATGTTTTTCCGTAGAAGGGGCAAGCCAGCGGTGGAACTGGCTTGCCC
>JAFMRP010000319.1 GCA_017354095.1 Ktedonobacteraceae bacterium | reverse complement strand
GTGGCTCTGGCTGCCGGTGCGCTGCCTGAACTGCGCCCACTACTGGCGGGTCCGCAACCCCTTGCTACACTACAACGCCTGCTCTTGGAACGTCTGTCCTGGTATGAAGAGGCCGAGCTGTGCTGTGCAACGCCAGGCAAGAGCGCTGAGCAGGTGGCTCAGGAGATTATAGCTATGCTTGAACGTTCTGATGCCCTGGAAGGTGGAACCCCCATTGTACGCCAGGTACGCGTAGGCGAAGGTTATGAAACCATTGTCGAGTGGGGCGGGCTGAAGAGACTCACCCTGTACCTGCGCCGTCTGGCGCTCCCCCCGCGCGTTTTTGTGATTACCGACAGCAATCTTGAGAAGCTCTATGGAGCTACGTTGACGCAGCAGCTT
Source organism: Ktedonobacteraceae bacterium (assembly GCA_017354095.1). Taxonomy (GTDB): domain Bacteria; phylum Chloroflexota; class Ktedonobacteria; order Ktedonobacterales; family Ktedonobacteraceae; genus Bu33. Next base: position 5,743 of record JAFMRP010000319.1, on the reverse strand, counting down.
GAACAGGCTGGCTTTGAACCGCATGTTTATACTGTTCCTGCCGGAGAACAAAGCAAATCGATGCAGCAGCTCAGCGCTCTCTATGATTGGCTGGTCGATCTGCATGCCGAGCGTCGCGAAGCGGTTATCGCTCTTGGCGGTGGCGTTGTCGGAGACCTGGCTGGCTTCACTGCTGCTACCTATCTGCGCGGCGTTCCCCTGGTACACGTGCCAACTTCGCTGTTAGCGCAGGTCGATTCGGCGATTGGTGGAAAAACAGGAATCAACCATAGCAAAGGTAAGAATCTGATCGGTGCGTTTTATCATCCACGCCTGGTGCTGGCCGACCCGGAGTTGCTGCTCACACTGCCGCCGCGTGAGCGCACGGAGGGATGGGCAGAAATTGTAAAATATGGTATTATACTTGACGCTGAACTATTTGCCCTGCTTGAGACACAGGCGGACGCCCTGCGTGAGTTCGCTCATCCCCCTGTCGCTCTACTTTGTCAGATTATCGCGCGCTGCATCAACTTGAAGGCGGTTGTGATCGAAGGTGACGAGCGGGAACAGGGCCAGCGCGCTATTCTTAATTATGGTCATACCATCGGGCATGCGCTGGAAAATGCCTCTGGCTATGGTGAGTGGCTGCACGGTGAAGCCGTCTCTTTGGGGATGGTCGCGGCGGCGCAACTGGCGCAGGAGCATGGATTGTTATCATCCGAAGAGGTGGTGCGCCAGAATCGCTTGCTGGACGCCCTGGGCCTGCCAGTTGTCTATCACGGCAGCGTGAGCTCGGAGAAGATCCTGGCTACTATGCAACTTGATAAAAAAGTGGTGGGCAAGCGGGTGCGCTGGGTAATACCGCGTCGTATCGGCGAAGTGATTGTGACCCAGTTGCCTGATGAACTGGTCAGGCGAGTGGTGACCGCATTTTTTGAGCAGAAGAGAGCATATGCAGACAATCCTGGTGATTAATGGCCCAAATCTGAATATGCTGGGCAAGCGTGAGCCTGATATTTATGGCACAACGAGCCTGGAAGATATTAACGAGCGGCTGCGTGCGCGGGCGGCTGAGTTGGGTCTGGCGGTCGAGTGCTTCCAGTCGAATTATGAGGGCGCTCTGATCGACTTTATTCAACAGCACACCGAAGCTGCCGGAGTAATCATCAATCCAGGAGCGTTCACGCACTATTCTATCGCCCTGCGGGATGCTCTGGCCAGCATCTCTATCCCCAAGATAGAAGTGCATATGAGCAATATCTATGCGCGCGAAGAGTTCAGGCATCATTCGGTCACTGCCGCCGTCTGTCGCGGCCAGATTGCCGGGTTAGGCTGGTATGGTTATATACTGGCTTTGAACGCGCTGGCAACGCTTCTACAGGAGCACTAGGCGGCATGGGGAGTCCTACCCTGATGGGGTGAGGACAGGCTTATCGGTGATCAAACGAGAGAAATAATTAGCAGCAGAGAGGAATGCAACATGAGTCAGGAGACTATCAAGCAACTGCGTACATGGCTGGCGGAGCAAAACATTGATGCCTTGCTCGTCACTCAGCCACAAAACCGCTCCTATCTCAGCGGGTGGCTCAACGACGATACCGAAGGCTCAGGCAGTTTGTTGATCGGCCAGCAGCAGCAAATTCTACTTACCAATCCTCTGTATGCCGAAGTCGCTGAACATGAGGCCGTAGGTTGGCAGGTGCTGGTTCCTCCTGCGCGCGAATACGCCGCTGCCATTGTCTCTCTCGCCAAAGAGCATGGTTGGAGCAAAATAGGCTTTGAGTCACGGGCGCTGAGCTACGCCGAATATGAGAAGATTAGCAGCGCTGCTGAGGGAGCCTTTACGCTGCAGCCATTTGAGCAGACCGTTGCAGAGACCTTGCGCCAGGTCAAGCAGCCCCATGAGCTTGATCTGTTGAGGAAGGCTATCGCTATTACCGACGAAACATTCACGCATCTGTGTCAGTGGATACAGCCCGGCATGACAGAAAAAGAGGTGGCCTGGGAAATTGCGCGTAAAATGGTGGAATTGGGTGCCGACGGCCCGTCCTTTAGTTCCATTGTTGCCTCAGGTCCCAATGGCTCTATGCCTCATGCTCACCCCGGCGATCGCCGTATACAACTGGGCGAACTGGTGACCATTGATATGGGGGCGCGCTACAAAGGCTATTGTGCTGATATGACGCGCACAATCTGCCTGGGCGAGCCGGCTGAGCCGCGCATGCGCGAGGTCTATGACACCGTACTGCGTGCGATGAAAACCTGTGAGCAGGAACTGCGTGCCGGCATGACGAGTCGCGAAGGTGATGCGCTGACCCGTGACGTACTGGCAGAGGCCGGACTGGCGGAATATTATATTCACAGCACCGGGCATGGCGTTGGTCTGCAGGTTCATGAGGGACCGAGCCTTTCTGGGCGCGCTCCTGAGGATGCGACTCTGCCTGTGAACAGCGTGGTGACTGTCGAGCCGGGCGTCTATATCCCTGGCTGGAGTGGCACACGTGTTGAGGATTGTGTGTTAATCAAAGAAGGTGGCGTAGAAGTATTGACTCAATCACCTACCACACTGGTACTTCCACGCTAAAGGAGAAGACTGTATGATATCGACTGGTGAATTGAAGAAGGGCGTAAACATTGAGTTTGAGGGCCAGCCATGCACTATTCTCGATTGGCAACATGTGAAGATTGGGCGTGGTGGCGCTATCATTCGTATGAAGTTGCGTAATCTGCGTACAGGAGCCATTTTCGACCGCACCTGTGACGCTGGCGATAAATTCAGGCGCCTGTACCTGGATCGGGCTACGGTGACCTACCAGTACCAGGAGGGCAACCTGTACCATTTTATGGATACCAGCACCTACGATGATGTTGTTTTGACCGAAAAGCAGCTAGGTGATGCTAAGGATTATCTGATCGATAATCTGGAGCTCGACATTGTTAGCCTGGAAGAAGAACCGCTCTCGGTCGAGTTGCCGGAAAAAATTGTATTGCGTGTCACCTACACCGAGCCCGGCTTTAAGGGCGACACCGCCACCGGTGGCTCCAAGCCAGCTACGCTGGAGACCGGCCTGGTAGTGCAGGTTCCGCTTTTTGTCAGTACTGACGACCTGATTCGTGTCAATACCACGACAGGCGCGTACGTCGAGCGAGCGTAGGAGAACAGGGAGATGTAGACGGCCCCCCGTCATAGGGAGGGCCCTACATTTTTGTAATTTGTATATAGATTTGTATTGGTTTACTCTGGAGCCGTTTTACTATGGACACCGATCAGCAGTATCACTATAATGGAGATGCAGATTCGGAAGAGCAGCGGTTGGATGTGACTATTGAACATCTGCAGCGACTCGTCCAACTGCTGGATCACAGTGATGTCTCAGAAATTGAGATAAAGCATCTCACGGCGGGCACGCGCCTGGCTTTGCGTAAGGCGAAGGCTGCCGAAGGGCAGGTGCTGGCAGAAGGCAGCCAGTTGCCAGTTGAGCAGGAAGCACCATCGCAACCTGTGGAGACGAAGCATACGATTGTTGCGCCCCTGGTGGGAATTTTCCATAGCTGGGGCAAACCGCGTGGATCTGCGCTGGTAGCTGTAGGGGACCAGGTCAAGGTAGGTCAACTGGTTGGTACCATCCAATCACTCAACGTTATCAACGAGGTGGAGACTTCGGTGTCTGGGCGTGTGAGTGAGATTTTTGTTCAGAATGGCCAACCGGTCGAGTATGGGCAGCCATTGATGGCAATAGAGAGCGTAGGGGAGGCGTAGGCCATGCAGTCGTCAGATTACCTGGAAGTTGTAAGTGTTTCGATGTTGTCGCTCTATCTCAAAGAGCTTCTGGAGACCAATGACATCTTACAAAACATCTGGGTACATGGCGAAGTCTCCAACTGCAAAACCTATCCTTCAGGTCATTGCTATTTTACGCTGAAGGAGGGCGAGGCCCAACTTCTGTGTGTATTTTTTAAGAATGCTCGTCTGCGTTCGAGTGCTCCGACGCTCCGCGATGGCATGGCTGTCGCTGCGAATGGGCGGATCTCTTTTTACGAACGCGATGGGAAATTGCAGTGTTATGTTGATGCTGTCAAGTTGTTGGGAGAAGGCGAGCTCTTTCAGCGCTTTGAGCAATTGAAGGCTCACCTGGCCGCCGAGGGTCTCTTCGACGCTGAGCGCAAGCGTCCGTTGCCAGCTCAACCTGCGGTGATCGGGATTGTAACATCGCCTCAGGCCGCGGCACTACGCGACATGTTGCGTGTTCTACATACGCGCTATCCTCTGGCGCGTGTGGTGCTTTCCCCGGCGTTGGTGCAGGGAGCCGAGGCTCCCGCTTCTATCGCGTCTGCCCTGGATCTATTGAATGAGCATGGAGAGGCTGATGTGATCATTGTGGGCCGTGGAGGAGGCTCTATCGAAGAGCTGTGGGCATTTAATGAAGAGATTGTCGCGCGTGCCATTGCCCGTTCACGTATCCCTGTGATCAGTGGCGTTGGTCACGAGACAGACTTTACAATTGCTGATTTTGTGGCTGATCTGCGGGCTTCTACGCCGACTGCTGCCGCGACTGCCGCTGTGCCCAATATCGAGGATTGGCAGATCGCTGTTCTGGCGAGGCAGCAGGAATTAACGACATTGATGCGAACTCGTCTGGATGATTTTTCCGCGCAGATGGTATATGCGCAGCGTGAGTTGCGGCGGGCCAGTCCGTTGCATCTCGTTGAGAGAAGGCGTCAGCAGCTGGACGATGTCACTGAGCGGCTACAGACGCGGGTGCAGCATATCGTTGCCTTGCGTGGCGAGCGTCTGCGGGGAGTGGCTTCGCAACTGCACTCGCTCAGCCCGTTGTTGACTATCGCTCGCGGTTATTCTGTCGTGCGCCGTGATGCCGATCAATCAATTGTGACCAGCACCCAGCAGGTGCAGCCCGGTGACCATCTCACCATCCAGGTGCAGGATGGCTATATTCCTGTCGAAGTATGCCAGGACGCATAAGGAGCAGCATATGGACAACCTGTCTTTTGAAGAGGCTTTCACGCAACTCGAAGAAGCGGTCGCCGCATTACAGGATGGACAACTCCCTCTTGACCGCGCATTACACTACTACCAGGAGGGTATGAAGTTAGCGCAGCGCTGTAACGAATTATTGCAGGCAGCTGAACTGACTGTTCAGAAGTTGAGCGTCGATAGTAGTGGCACCCTGTCCGTTGATCCCCTGGAAATGTAGGAGGCAGATTCACAGCTCTTATGACAAATCTTTTCGATAACCGGGTTCTCATTGCTTCTTTTTTGGCGTGGGCCATCGCACAGATTGGCAAGACTGTGTATGAGCTTGTTCGCGAGCGCAAACTGGTCATTAGCCGTCTGGTCTCCTCAGGGGGGATGCCCAGTTCGCACTCGGCCCTGGTTACCGGCTTGGCCACAGCTACTGGCCGCATCGAAGGTATGGGTTCGTCTGCTTTTGCTATCAGTGTTGTGCTGGCAAGCATCGTCATGTATGATGCTGCGGGTGTCCGGCGCGCCGTGAGCATTCAGGCCCGCATTCTTAACCAGATGCTTGATGAGATGTTCCAGGGCCATCCGATTGCCGAGAAGCGTCTGCGTGAACTGATTGGCCATACACCTATACAGGTCTTTGCCGGAGGTTTATTGGGTATTATTGTTGGTCTCCTCATTACACACTGATCTCTTGTTCGTCATCATAAATCGATCCGGCCTTTCTGTGCCCGGGAGCGTTTTTTTGCCTCATGCTTATCCTCTTCACTTTATGCTCAATGG
>JAFMRP010001357.1 GCA_017354095.1 Ktedonobacteraceae bacterium | reverse complement strand
CTGAAGGTGACTCGCTCGCCCCCTCCCTTGAGCAACATACGGTGCGTCCGCCCCAGCAGGCTCCCATAAAGAGCAACATCTCCCGCTTCCTCTAAACGCAGTGGCTCCCCAGGAACAAAGCGGAGCAGCGCGAGAGGCCGTAGCTCACCATCTGATCCCTCCACCAGCGTCGAAAATGCTCCTTCTTTGGTTCGCAATGGCACAGCGCTCATGATGCCATGCTGCGCAACCTGTTCCGCCGCATACAACCCACCCTCAAAAACTTCTTGCGCCTGATAGGCATACTTGGCAATAAAGCATTCACTCCCTACCTCAACCTTCCAGACTTCACTGGTGAAACCACCGGGCAAACGCTGCGCTACAGACGATCCCGGCAAATGCCAGGCCTGAAGCGCCACCAAAAGTATCTCATCACTCAACATCGAACTCATGGATCCAATCCTTACTTACATCCTGTACCGTGCTGCTTCAATACGGCGCATTCCCGCTCCATCTTACCGGGCTCCTCCATCGTTTTCAAGTCATTATAACCCTTCAACCTGCCTTGACAATCCACAGTTTCCCTTCTATACTTTATTCAACATTAATTGAATGTTCAAGGAAAGTAACATGTCCAGATCCAATCAAACTGGTCATCCCCAACCTCCCATTGACGTATTTATGATTACCGACCTGGAGACGCTGAAGGTCGTTGCCGACCCCCTGCGACTCCAGATTCTCGATGAGTTGCGCGGAGAACCACAAACCGTGAAGCAGCTCAACGAACGATTACAGATCGCGCTCTCCAAACTCTATTACCATGTCAATCTACTGGAAAAACATCGCTTAATTCGCATCACCCAGACACGATTGGTGAGCGGCATCCCTGAAAAACATTACCAGGCGACCGCGTACAAGCTGTCGGTAGATCATGCACTTCTCTCTTCTCCGCTGACCACTTCTCCAGATATCTCTGGCCTCGATATTTTTCTCTCAGCGGTGCTTGATGATACCCGCAAAGATATTCGACGGAGCGCGCAAGAGGGACTGCTTGACCTCTCAGCCCGGGCACCTCGGGAGCGGCAACTCTACCTGGGACGCTGCTGGGCTCGGCTCTCCCCCCAACAGGTACAACAATTTCGCACACGGCTGGAGGCGCTGGTGGCGGAGTTCACCGCGCTTGCTCCCGATCCCGATGGCCAGCAACTACAGTGGTACGAGTGGCTGACCGGACTCTATCCAACACATACCGAGCCCGGAGCAACCAGGCAAGAGGTAGAGACGTATCAGCACGTCACTCACCCGCCTGCTGCCGGCAACGATACGAATGGCTCATCTTGACGAATCGTTCAAGCAGCTTACTGTCCCTTTTGTAGTCCCTTGTCTATGATGACAAGATGTAATGACTTATGGAGGAGCTTTTGTCATGGCTGACTTACTTTCCACTCTCGATACCTATGTAGAGCAGCACGTTCAAGAACATATGCGAGAACTGGCGTTGCTGTGCGATCAGCCCAGTGTCTCTGCTCAAGGACTCGGCATCGATGCGTGCGCCCACCTGGTTGCCCGGATGCTTGACAGGCGAGGCATAACAGCCCGAATCATGGAGACCGGAGGACACCCGGTCGTCTATGGCGAATATGGCGAGGGAGACCGCACACTGTTACTCTACAACCACTACGACGTCCAGCCACCAGAACCACTGGAACTGTGGAACTCGCCACCGTTTGAAACCACGCAGCGCGACGGCAAACTCTTCGCACGCGGCACCGCCGACGACAAGGGAGATATCGTTTCACGGTTAGCTGCTTTCGACGCCTATCGCGCCGTATACGGAGATTTGCCTTACCGTCTCAAGTTTCTCATTGAGGGCGAAGAGGAGATCGGGAGCCCTCACCTGCATACCTTCATCCGCGATCACCAGGACTTGCTTGCGGCGGATGCCTGCGTCTGGGAGGCCGGATGGACTGATCACGAGGGACGGCTCCTTATGTATCTTGGCCTTCGAGGTATCGTCAGCGTCGAACTACGACTACGCACCATCAAATACGATGCTCATTCTGGCCTCTACAGTGCTCTGCCTAATGCGGCATGG
>JAFMRP010001356.1 GCA_017354095.1 Ktedonobacteraceae bacterium | reverse complement strand
CCCTTCACCGGCTCGGATATCAGCATGGAGACGGGAGTGCTGTTTGGGGTCAATGCCAACGGCGGATTGATCATTCTCGACCCGTTCAACAGCGACGTGCTGGAAAACGCCAACATGGTCGTTTTCGCCAAATCTGGAGCGGGTAAAAGCTTCTTCCTCAAGACCATCTCAAGCCGCCTGTTACCGACGAGCAACGTGTTTGTCATTGATCCTGAGGCGGAGTATCACAACCTGTGTGGAAGCGTTGGTGGGCAGTATATACGGCTTTCATCGAACTCGCTGCAGCTCAATCCCTTTGAGCTTTACACCAGCGCCAATCAGTATCAGCAGGGATACTTTGATCCTGAAGAGGATGGAAACTTTTTCCGTGAGAAGCTGCTCAACCTGGTCACCATGTTTGAGTTATTGATAGGGGATGAGGGCACGCTAACACAGAAAGAGAAAGCCTTCATCTATCGTTGTTTGACGAAAACCTACGCCAACCGTGGGATTACGGGTGATCCATCAACACACGTGCGGCCCGCGCCGAACATGCAGGAATTTTTCCTGATCATGACCAGCGTCAACCGTGGAGATCATCGTTTCGGAGTGGGTGAAGATACATTCGGGTTAAGTGAGCGCCTGGAGCGTTATCTCCACATCTTCCCCGCTAAGACGCGGCTGGAGCTGGACAGGAGTTTTGTTGATTTCAATATTCGCGAGCTCAACGAAACGCTCAAGCCAATTGGCTTGTTCCTGATCACCGAATTTCTGTGGACCAAGCTGCGCCAGGCAAGGCAGATGAAAGTGTTGCAGCGTAACTCCATCGTGCTCATCGACGAGGCCTGGCTGCTCATGCAATTTCCGCAGGGCGCGAAGTTCCTGGCCGAGTTCGCGCGCCGTATACGTAAGTATGGTGGTGGGCTCTGGTGTACCACACAGAACTCCGACGACTTCCTGGGCGCTGAAGAGGGGCGCACGATTCTGGCCATGTCAACCATGAAGTTCCTGATGAAGCAGGACTCCTCGACCATCGACTCGGTCATGCGTACCTTCCGTCTCAGCCCTGGCCAGCGTAACTACTTACTGGCGGCACGGCGCGGGGAAGGTCTTTTCGCGACCAAGAGCTGGGCGCCGATGGAGGTAGTGGCCTCGGCCAAAGAGGCGGAGATGGCCAACACCACGCTGCGTGCCCAGAGCCCGGTACCATCAAGCTATGTTTCCGATTCGGAGTTGATGGAGGAGACACAGCAGAGTGGGCCGCCGCTCTACAGTGGACCGCCAGCAAATCCCAGCGGGCAGACGCTTTATAGCGGAGTGCCTACCAATACCAGTGGGCAGACGCTTTATAGTGGAACGCCCACAAATACCAGCGGGGCGCCGCGTAACATGAACGTCCAGAACAATAATCAGCACTCGGGCGGGCCACGTAGGAATTGAGGAAAGCCATGAAATCTTCGTTTGATATCGAGGTAGGAGGAGCAGGAGACATCTGGGGATACCTGTTGTATCGGGCGCTGCCGATCGCGCTGGCGGGCATATTGATGCTCTGGCTATCGGGTGGTGGCAGCATCGTGCCGAATATCCTGGTGCAGCTCTTCTACATCTTCACGCACCTCAACGTCCTGATGGCATCTAAGGGAGAAGATACAATCATATCGCTTGTGGTGCTCATCATCCAGGCTATTATCCTGGCCGTGGTCTGGGTTTTCTATATCAGGATTGTCATCAGGACCATTGTTGATCTACGAGAGATTGTCAGCCAGGTTGAGCATAGTCAGGCCATGGCGCTGGCCGCGCTCAGCAACGAGCAGATCGCCGTACAAAAACTAGAGGAACAGGCGCGACGGGCGCAGACCTCGCAGCACATGGCGGCCGCGCCTGCCTGGCGTGCACCCTCTGCGCCGGCGAATCCACCGGCAAGAGGGCAGCAGGTTTATGAAGCACAGGATCTCAATCCATTCAACGCTGATGAAGAGGGCAGTTTCTTGCTAGACCAGCCATCCGCTCCTCGACCGGCAGTGACGCGGCGCCCGACCGTTCAGCAGACGCCGCCTTCACCTGTACCAGAGCGACCAGCCGCGCAACAGCCATT
>JAFMRP010000318.1 GCA_017354095.1 Ktedonobacteraceae bacterium | reverse complement strand
GAATATATCCAGGGCAATTTTGAGGATTATGCTGTATGGATGCGCGATGTATTTACCCCAGTCCAGTGGAGTAATGTAAAGAGCTGGATGTTCTGGCAATATTGTGATCGTGGACATGTGCCTGGAATAGAGGGGTTTGTGGACTTGAACGCTTTTTGGGGAGAAAGAGACACACTTTACAAAATGGCGCTTGGCCCACATTAAGGCGAATAAGATCTTCAGGGGCGAGTTCCGAGCACTGCCCCTGAAGATGCTCCAAGTTATACCTGATAGTTTCTCAGCCGACACGCTGCAAGGTGACGACGGGGATCTTGCGGGCGGTTTTGCGCTGGTACTCGGCGAAGCCGGGCATTTTCTCCACCATTTTAGCGTAGAGGCGCTCGCGCTCTGGCTCGTCAGTTACGGTTGCTCGCGCTTGAAAACGCTCCTGGCCCAGTTCAACTGTCGCGAGTGGGTGTGCGAGCAGGTTATGGTACCAATCGGGATTGGTGGGTGCGCCTGCTTTGGAAGCGATGATCACAATGCGGTCGCCATCGGTCGTGTATGCCAGTGGGCTGACGCGGGGCTGACCGCTTTTGGCTCCGGTGGTGGTGAGCAAGATCAGGTCTGCATTGGCGAAATACCCGCCGACCTTGCCGCCATTTGTGCGAAACTCGGTGATTACTGACTCATTAAAGTTATCTGGATTGCTCATAACTTTTTCTCCTTACTTTAAGTTCCTATCTTATTAAATGATAGCGAGGGGGTTATTTATTCCTGGATAAGGAGAGGATTCAGAATTTGCGGGATTGGGGGAGTGTGTATCAGGTGTTTTTGAATGGTGGTGGGCAAGAGGGATGGGGGGAAGTGAGGAAAGTTGACACATTCTAGTATAGCATAAAGAGGGGGATTTGTCTGTAGTGAAACCTGCGAAGGGAGGCGGGCGAGATATGGTATACTGTCGTCATACTATGACAAACAATACTTTTTCTAGAAAGCTCAGGTTAGGAAGGATATCCAGTTTTGGCAGGCACGATAGAGACGCATCCAAGTGAAAATTCAAATTGGCGCAAGCATAAGAATGCCTGCCCATTTTACCGGGAGCGCTGGTTTCCTTGCAATGATATCAGCAAGGGGGAGCCAATGTACCAGGTTTTCTGCCTGAAGGGGACTCCTCCCATTACAGCGGAGGAGCAGGAGAAATGTTTCCGCAGCAAGACTTGCTGCTGGCGGCTTGCTGAGAAGAGTGGAGAAAAGCAGACGAAGGCTCGTTCCAGGTAACTTTTGGTCTGGAAGAGAGCGCACGCGCGGCGATCACGGCCACCGCGCGTGCTTTTTTGCATACTAAGGGCTACTCGCGCTCGCTTGTATTGTAGATGTAGCGTTCGAGGATGTCGTCGTAGGAGAAGAGCTCTTCTGGCTGGAAGAAGCGCGGTACTTCAGCTTTTGCCGTTTCCAGGGAGTCGGAGCAGTGGATGAGGTTTGCCTGGACGCTCATGGCGAACTCGCCCCGGATGGTGCCAGGGGCGGCTTCACGCGCTTTGGTAATGCCACAGAGCAGGCGTACAGTATCGACGCACTCGGTTCCCTCCAGGCAGAGGGCGATTACCGGGGTTTGCTGCATGAATGATTTGACTTCCGGGAAGAAGGGGCGCCCGACGAGGTGGCTGTAGTGCTCGTTGAGCAGTTCTTCGGAGAGTTGCATCATTTTCAGGCCGACGATCTTCAGGCCTTTGCGCTCCAGGCGGGAAATGATCTCACCCACGAGGTCGCGCTGAAGGGCATCGGGTTTTAACAAAACGAGGGTACGTTCCATTTTATGGTCTACCTTTCATTGATTGGAAATTGTTGATTGTTTAATAGCTCGCTATCATTTGAGCTAGCTGGCGGCTGGCCTTTTTCATCTCCAGGCGCACGCGCCCGTGATTGACCTGTCCCCTGGTGATTGCCACCAGGATCATATCATTGGAGGCCTCCATATGCAGGGCACCCTGTTTTGTCTCAATCATGACGTGCTGCGGTTCGCTCTGGCCGGCATGGTTGGTGACGTTGGATATGGAGCCAAAGGCGGCGGCCGACATTGCTCCGATCATTTCTTCGTCTTCGCTGCGAAGTATGCCGGAGACTATCAGGCCTTCTTTGTCGACGATGATTGCGTTGTGAATCTCGTCGAGTTCGGTCAATCGTTGCAAAATCGTTTCCACACTTGACTCCTTATATTTATTTCCCTACTGTACTCTGTCAAACTTCGTTTGACAGGTGTGCCCGCCGCCTGCGGCGGCGTGGGGGAGAGAGAACTCGGGGGCTGCGCCCCCGAACCCCCGCTTCAATGAACGTCAACGGGGATGCCCCATATGTGTTCACGCCTTCTCTTGCCGCCTGCGGCGGCGAGAGAGAGGGGCTGCGCCCCCGAATCCCCCGCTTCAATGAACGCCGGGGGATAGCCCCACTTTCGCCTTTCGCTCGCCGCCGCAAGCGGCGAGTGGGGAAAGAAGGGGGCTGCGCCCCCGAACCCCCCAGCCAGGGAGTTGTACTCCTGTATCCCTGCTTCCGCATTGAAGTTTGACAGAGTACAGTAGGGTTTGCTTACTGTTTTGCCCTTTTTGCCATGGTAAGTGCTTTGTTGTAGGCTTCCATTGCCTGCAAGTACTCCCCTTGCTTCATGTACGCGTCGCCGAGCACGCGATAGCCGGCGATGTATTTCGGCGCCAGTTTTAGCAAGGCGCGGAGGTTACTGATAACCTCGCTCAGGAGTTCGGGTGATCCTTTGATAATCAGGCGATACTCAAGCATCGCCTCGTCGTAATCACCTGCAAGCTGACGCTGATAGCCTTTGAGCAGGCGCTCGCGGTGACTGATCTGCCCGTCTCCGCCTCTACGGGTCTGGGGGCGGTCGGGCCGATTTCTGCCTAAGGGTTCACGCTGGCTGGCGGCGCGGGCTTGTAGTTGCTGTAAACGGACAGCCGGGCGTCGCATGGTTGTCTCCAACTCGTTCTCCAGGAGTGGATTGGTGCGAGGTGCCGTCAGGGATGCGGATGTAGATCCGGGCGGTGTTGGCGGAACCATCGAAGGCTCAAATACGGGACCAGAGGCCGCACGAGATGGCTGCTCTTGCATGGGGAGAGGAGCGGCGGCGGCAGGATCTGGTGCTGGCATAAACACCGGGCCAGGCTGGGCCATGGGCAGAGGCTGGTCCGGTGCAGGCTCGTGTTGAGCGGCGGGCTCCTCCCGTCCGGGGGAAGAGCGCTGTGGCGTCTTTGGTGGAGCGGTTACCGTTTGTTCTAGCAGGGTGACCCAATCGGGCATCTCCGCTGATCCTCCTGACCCGGTGCCAAAGGTTGTATCGTCAATTTCCAGTGGCCTGGTAGAAGGCTCTGGAAGTACGATATTATCCTCTTGCGCGGGCTGCGATGGGGCGGAGAAATTGCCCAGCTGTGCCAGCGCTTCCGGGAGGCCGCTCTCTTCAGGCGGGGCGGGCTGTTCTTTTTTATCGACGGGCACAGCATTTTCCTGGGGGATATTGTTGGCTTTAGCGATATCGGCCAGGGAGTTTGGCGCCATGTCGACAAAGCCCTGTGAGCGCAGGGAGCGTTCCAGGTCATCCAGAGATGTATAGCGTTGTGATTCTTCCTGAGGCGGCTGAGGCGTGGGAGGTACCTGCTTCGGCGGTGTCACCTCATTGGCGGCGGGCTGCCGGGTGGCAGGGGGAGCTTCTGGCGCGGCCTGCGGAGTGGGAGGGACGCGGACGGCCTTTTCTTTCCGCGACTCGCCGTTCATTGCTTCGGCGCCCAGTGCTTTTAACCATTCTGGTCCAAAGAATGATTCTTCTTCTTCGTTATCATCCGCGAGCGGTGGTATGGGTGTAGGTTTGGCGGCGGGCTGCTTCTCCTGCTCCGGTTGTTTATTTGAAATTTGCGGGGTAGGAGGGACCGGAGCCGCTGGCGATGGCGTGGAGCCTGGTGTCGCTGCGGCTGGTGGCTGATCCGCGATGGGGGGATCGGCTTCGCCACTCAGTTGCTTGCGCTCGCTCTGTGTGAGCATATTTAACCAGGCAGGAGGAGTTGGGAGGTCATCCTGGGACGTTTGTCCGGAGCCTTCGGGGGCGTGCTCTGAGGGAGCAGGGGTCTGATCGGGCTCTGTTTTCCAGAGTTCGACGCCCGAGAGATCGGTGGATGAGAGCTCGTGTTCGTGCTTTGCCTGGTCCTGTTGTGGCTCGCGGGGGGTGGCATCCGCACGCGGCTTCTCCGATGGTGCGGAGATCTCTGAGGGAGCAGTCCCGGCTTTCTCCTGGGGTCGTTTCTCTGGTTGAGCAGTTTCTGCCGGCGTGTTTGCGGCAGGTGTGACGGGTACTTGAAAGCCCGGAATGCTGTGATTGGTCCAGATAGCGATGTCGGGGTCGGCAGTTGGCCGTTGCGGCAGGGCTCCTGTTTGTGATGATGGAGAGGTGCCGCTGTCGCTCGTCCGGGTGTGGCCGTTCTGGCTGATGGGTTGGGTAGTGGGATCGAGCGTCACGGGTGGTTTTTTCAGTAGCTGCAGGAAGGGTTCAGCCTGTCGCGATGCGAAGAGGTCTGAGAAGAGTTCCTGTGCCATGAGCAGATCGGGATCGAAGGATTCCGCCTTGTGTACCAGGTCGCGTGCCTGTTGTATATTTTTGGCGGAGACGACGTGAGCGAGCAGTAGGAGTGCTTTCAGGCAGCCTGGGACGTCGCGAAGCAATTCTTGCGCAGTTTGTTCGACCTGGTCATACTGGCCATCGCGCCAATATGCTTCCATCATGCCAGCGCGGGCGTCCAGGCGGTTGGTGTTGGAGGCCAGGACCACTTCCCATTCCAGAATGGACTGGGTGAGGAGGTCGCCGCGCATATAGAGGCGGGCCAGTCCGGCCCGCGAGAACATAAATCCGGGCAGTTTGGCCTTGACGCTTAATTTGTTAAACTCATTGCGAATCTGGCTATTGCCCCGGCTCAACTCATAGGCTTGCTGGTAGCAGTCAAGCGCAATATCGTAATCGGAGCGGCGTTCACAGACCAGAGCGCGGTCGCAGTAGGCGATGACGTTTTCTGGATCATTGGTGAGCACCCAATCGAAGGCATGCTGCGCCTCATCCAACCGGTCCTGAGCCAGGTATACTTCTCCCAGCAGGCGCTGAGCTTCTAGCGATTCGGGGAAACGGTCAAGGACACGATGGCAGCGCTGCAGGGCATCATCGGTGCGCCCGGCGCTGATCGCGTCCTCCGTCTCGCGCAAATAATCGCGAAGTGTGATTTGAGCCATAAAACCAGGTCTCCTCTTCCCGCTTTACACACCTGTGAGCAACTGTTCAAAGTCTGCTGTCTGCTGTACATCTTCCGGGCCGACGGCCACCAGGCGCCGCCATTGAGGAGCGAAGCAGGTCCGGGCCACGCGCAGTATATCCTCTGCGGAGACAGCGTCGACAAGGGCTATGATCTCATTGACTGTTCGTACGCGGTTTTGCAGGCATTCCTGGCTGCCCAGCCACGAGGCTACCTGATGGGTACTTTCCAGGCCAAGTAGCATGCCGCCGCGAACATACGCTTTGATGCGTTGTAGTTCATCGGCTGGCACGGGAGCGTCGCACAAACAGTTCAATTCGGTGGTGATGGCGCTAATCGTCTGGGCAGTGTGTTCGGGGTCTACTCCGGCGCTGATCACCAAGTTGCCTGTTTCTTGATAGCTGTTAAAGTAGCTGCCGATATCGTAGGCCAGGCCGCGCTCCTCGCGAATAGATTGGAAGAGGCGGGAGCTCATGCCATCTCCCAGCAGAGCATTCATCACCAGGATAGGGTAGTAATCTGCAGCCGTATAGGCTGCGCCTAATGTTGTCAGGCAGATATTGGTTTGTTCGGTTTCTTTTTCTATTATACGCACAGGAGAGGCCACCTGTGGAGGGGGACAGGGGACCCAGTGTGGCAGATTGCGTGGTTGCCAGTCGCCAAAGAGGCGCTCGACCAGCGGGATCACGCGTTGTGAATCGATGTTGCCGGCGATGCTAATGACCAGGCCATTTGGGCGATAGAAGGTATCGACATACTCGAGTAATTGTTGTTTTTGGAGCTGGTTCACCGATGCGATGGTGCCGGCATCGTCGCGTCCGAGAGGCAGGTTAGGCCACATGGCATCTTCGA
>JAFMRP010001355.1 GCA_017354095.1 Ktedonobacteraceae bacterium | reverse complement strand
GTGCTGCGTCGATTCGAGATGAGTGTGACCGAGCCATTCCTGCAGATCGAATAACGACATCGGCTCTCTGGCGTTGTAAAGCTGCGTCGCGATTGTCGAGCGGGCGCGATGACTCGTAATCCCGCCGCGAGCATCACTCTCCGGCACGCCAGCCTTATGACACAGCATCGGTATCAACGTGCAATTGAGATACTGATTACCGATGCGGAATCCGCGATACGAGAACAAATAATTCACCATGGCGCCAGTCTTTGAATCTAACGCCTTGGGTTGTGGCGGACGCACTTGCTCCCACAAGTCAATCGCCTCGCCTACTAACCGATCGACTGGTTTGGTGAAAGAGCAGTACGTTTTATTGACCGGCACATCAAGCCAACATATCGCTTCCTGCGATGGCGTTGAGTCGGTCTCGATGCTGCTCTTATTTTCGTGCTGCCAGCGGATACAGCCGACACGCAGGCGGATGATTTCGTTCGATCGCAGCCCGCAAAACAACCAGACTACTGCGACTGCGCGGACCATCTCCAGTGGATAGCAGAGCTTCCCCTCCACGGACTTTCCATGACGTGGATACCGTGGTAAATCCTCATCAGTGAGGTTGATCCCTGCCCAGAGCAGCTTGGCCCATATATCATCGGCGATCACACGTGGTTCCGGTCCAATCTTGGCGCGGACGGTTTTCGGTGTACGGAAGACCCGCCACGGATCAAAGCATATAGAGATCCACCCCCACTCCTGGCAGTCGCGAAAGAACCTGCGCATTGCAGATAAGCTCTGGGCGATGGAGGTCGCCTTCAAATTCTCTCCGAGCTTTTGACGCACAGTGTAAGTGCGAGTGATCCTCTCACCAACCTTCTCCTGGCAGAGTGCGGCGACGTACTCTATTGCTGATTCGTGAGTCCAGGCCTGCGGTTGTGCAAGCTCAGGATGAGCCTGCGCCAACCAGCGGCCGGTCTTCATCAGGCAATAGAAGTTCCCTTTACGCGTCGAGGGCGAGAGCGTCGATGTTTCGCGCCAGCGTCTGATCCAGCGTTCCCACTCTTCCGGAACACCACTGGCCAGCTCCTGGCTGTTCTTGACGCTGGCTCGGCGTCGCGCCAGCGGTTGGGTGAAAATGCCGAGATGAACCAACACCAGCGAGAGCACAACCATATCCTCCTTGACCGTAACGGCAGTGCAATCATCGCGCACCTTCTCCAACACAGCAGGAGTGAGATCTTCAAGTCGCGGGCTGCGATTGACGATGAGCGCCTGGCAGATGGCGCTCGGAAGCCGATCTTTGCACCGCGATGCGGCGTAGCCGATACGCTGCACTTCCTCACAAACACTGGCTTCTACTCGTTCCACTATCGCCTCGCCGAATAATAGTCTCGCCAAACGACGCGGGAAGAATGGTCCGTACTCACGCAAATCGAAAAATCCCGCGATGAGATAGCAGAAAGCGATCAGTTTTTGCCGGACACCTGTGTATCCATAACGACGGATGTAGAATTCACTAGTGCCAATGATCTGATACCAGTCGGTTGAATTCCAGGCCCAATACGAGTTGTGACGGGTGTGCATTTCCGCGATCAAAATCCTGAGTATCGCTGCCCTGTGGTAGTCTTTGCGGACCTGGATGAAGTCCAGAACATCATCGATGGGATCTAACAGTCGTCGCAACGCTGGGATACACTTCCTGTCCCACTGGCTGTTACTCATCGACCACCACTGGATCACCTGCTCAATCATTGTCCGCTCAGATAGAGTGAGGGAGGGGTTACGATCATAAGCGGAGATATCGAACTGCCACTCACGCTGATCATCTAGCACAGATGTGGTTTCCGCTCGCTTTCTCATGAGATATTCTCCTCGAGAGCAGCCATTCGCCACCGGTGAATTTGCGCCATGCCGCGCTCAAATTTAGTAGCCAGGTCGCGGCCACTAAGATGGATGTAGCCTTTCGTTGATTCGATGCTACGGTGACCGGCAAAGACCGCAATTTCATGCACGTCCCATCCGGAACGAGCCAAGTCCGTCAGACAGAGATGGCGCAGAGTATGCGTTGTGAAGCCTGGAAGTTCGGCACACTGGGCAA
>JAFMRP010001354.1 GCA_017354095.1 Ktedonobacteraceae bacterium | reverse complement strand
TTGGGGCAGAGGGGTCATGCGCAAGAGGAGTTCTGCTGCTTGAGCCGCTGCTTCGGCAATGTGCTGATGGCACCCCGCCGCCTTCAATCGGAGTGCTGTGTCGATCTGAACAGGGCGATACTTCTCGTCCTCAACGAGTTGCGCCTGGCTCCTTTCCAGCTTCTTCAGCTTCAGCAGGGCAAGGGGGGCATTAGCGCCTGCTTCGTCCAGCTCTGCGCTCTGAACCAGTATCTCTTCAAGTGCTGTTTTTACTTGGTCAATACCATGAACCGAGGCCAACTGCTCAGCAAGATACCTGGCAGGCTGTGCCTCGTTCAGGGGCGGATGAAGCTCACCTATCAGAATGTGATGGTCCCACAATTGGGACAGCATTTGCTCTATTTGTCGGGTCGTGGCCTGTGGATATGTCGCTTGCAGCGCGGCCACGAGTTCAGGATAGGGAATGCCGTGCTGTGCCAGTTGCACGGTTTTCAGCACGACTGGAGTGGCGCGCAATGAGATGGCGCGTCCATCCTGCTGGCCGTAGATATCGGCTCTGGGCAGTAACAGGCGTCCCCCCGCAATATAGGTCGTCTGGTTGCTTCTTACCCGAAGCTGATGTACCAGCTCTGGTAGCTGTTCCATCTTCTGGATGACTTCAAGAAGCCAGCCCATGTCTGTCCTCGTACGTGTCGAAGCAATGGGTGGAAGCGCTAGTTGAGCGCTTGTTTGTCCTGTGAATGTTCCCAGAGCAACGCCCGCGAAGAGACCAAACGGCGTTGGTCGGGAACTCATACGGATGAGATAGCGCAAGACCCCTTTATACGTGCGCTCTGCCTGGGCTGCCGAAGCCTTGCCTGCGCGCAGGCGCTCGATGCTCTCCAACAACGATGGACTGGCAACAGCCACCGCCAGACGGATCTGGGGTTGCTCAACGAGTTCATGCAAGAGTTGATAGCAGCTTGCCTCTGTGACTGCTTCATGGTCATGCTGAGGGCTGGTTGCGGAAAGGCGGGTATACACGTTCGCTGGTAGTACAGGCGTGCGCAGAAGATAGAAGCCAGCGGGAATGTAGAGGGCGGTGGAATGTGTTGGCTTCTTCGTAGTCATAGCAAATCCTCCACAAGAGATGATAGCGATAAGATTCAAGAGATGAGAAGCAGGCGATCCCAGGAAGGGGGAATCTCGCTGGCAGCCGCCAGCAGGGTGAGCGCGGTGCCGATGTCGCGGAAGCCGAAGGGACTCCGTGCATCGAACTGCGCGAGGATGTACTCAACGAGTAACGGGATCTGCGAGAGGATCCAACAGCGATAGACAGAAACCCTGAGCCGTTTGCCGGTTCACTGTGACCATTCTAGAGCAGACAGGGGGAGAAAGGCCAGGCCATTTCTGTGACAGTTCTGTGACATTTTGTCCCCAGGCTCAATCTTTCCGACCACCGCTCTAAGAGACTGTGTGCAAAGGCCTCTCAAGCGGCATGAGCGTTTCTGACCTGCTCTCGTGCCATTTCAGCCGCACTGGTAAGCCGTTTGAGCATGAGCCGGATCATCGCCACCCGCGATCCAGGCTTGCTCGCTACTGGGCAGGACCTCATAGTCCTTACAGAGACGGCGCCACGTCGAGAGCCAGGCGAAGGTCCTCTCGATAATCCATCGCCACTTCAGAACGTGGAAACCGCTGGGGCGGATCTTCTCCCAATCGATCACGGCATCCTTGGGAGCCCACACGCCGCGCAGACCACTCCAGGGATGCTCAACAATCTCGACCTCCCACCCAAACGTCTCGTTGACCCATTCCACAAAGCCAGCCTTGTTGTAGCCACTATCAGCCCAGATGTGTTTGAGGCGTGGAAAGCGACCCTTGAGCGGTCCCAACAGCAGCCTGCCCCCGTGGTAATCCTGGACGTTGGCTTCATGGACCAGCACGTGCAGAATCATGCCTGTGGTATCGACGAGCAGATGCCGCTTGCGCCCCTTGACTTTCTTCCCACCGTCATAGCCACGCGCCCCCCTTTTTGGCTGGTTTTCACCGATTGGCTATCAATGATGGCTGCACTGGGAGTCGGCTCCCGCCCCATGCTCACCCGCACCCGTTCGCGC
>JAFMRP010001353.1 GCA_017354095.1 Ktedonobacteraceae bacterium | reverse complement strand
AGCGCTTCCTGGCGCTTTGTTGTGTCTACCACAATATAGGGATGCTCAGTGAGCGGGTCGATCAGCTCTGGCACTGCCATATCCTCAACACCCGGCTCTATCGCGCCTTTTGCCAGGAATGTGCTGGGCATCCCATCGACCATCTGCCGTGTCGTTCCTTTGTCCTCTTTGGCGTTGCAGAGCAGGATCTCGCCCAGCAGCAGTGTCAAACGCCACCGGAGACCTGCTATGGCCCTGATCCCGCGCCGCCTGATCCTTCACCGGTGCCACCGGAAGATCGCATACGTCGGCAGATTCTGGAGGCATCTGAACGCTTCCGTCTGGCCTATCGTGCGTCATTTGGCGAGGAACCCTCGCTGGTGATCTGGGAGCGACTGGCTCTGCCACGTCTCGTGGAAGGGGTCGTGCTCTCATCGTAAGCAGCGTAGGACGATCGGAGAGGAGCCCCTCAGAGCGTGCTCTGAGGGGTTGCCTCACGATAAAAAAGAAGGGAGTAGTACATGAGCACGACAGGGCAGCGTGGCCAGGAAACCGCCCATCATGGACATCACCGAAGTGGCTATGGTCAGCACCATGCAAGAGGAGGCAAGATGCACAGCGAGCAAGCGATGAGCAGTGAGGAAGTCCCCCTCATTCTTCACCTGGTGACCGTGATTCGTGATCATCGAGCATATAACACCCTGGTCTATGCCCGTGATGCGGTACATGCTCGTGATCTAACAGCTTCATGGATCCGCCAGCAGCAGTGTCACGATCCCGCAGCCGCGCAGGTCCAGGCGTATCCTCATGGTTTTAGCATGGGGAGGACCTCTTTCACAGGAACCATCGAAGGGAGTCGAACCGATGAGCAAGAGTGAGGTGGCCCGACTCCGGGCTCAGATCGAAGCCGAGTATGTCGCAGGACAACAAGCCCTCTCTGGGATCGCCGCTGGGACCGCTCGTCACCAGGTCATCACCGCACGGCTGGAACGGATGCGAGTAGTCAAAGACGCCCTGGCGCAGCAGATTGGCGAACGAGAGGCCATGCACGTCTTCTGTGAAGTGCTGGAGGGCGGATCGTTGCCTTCTCCGTCACTCTCAGCGCGATCTGAATACAGTCATACGGACGAAGAGACATCTGGAGGAGATAGATGGAAGGAGAGGCACGAACACGGATGGACGTGAGAGCCGTTCCACAGACCTCTACGCTCCGGCTAGAGACGCTGCTGGAGATCCTGCAAGCCCACCAGCAGACCTGCGAACTCCGTGCTGAAGTGCCGCATCTTCCGGAGCCTGGCAGTCTGTCGCAACGCGAGAGTGTGACGATCCTGCTGCTGATCGAGCGGGGACAGCTCCACACCTGCCAGATTTGTGATCATCAGAGCGGGAAGGTTCTGCTTACCGGTTCGCAAGCCCTGGCACGATGTCAGCAATGGGGAGTATCCGTCTGGCAGGTGTGGCCAGCGTCGGCGCTGACCACGTTGCCCCTGCCACGTGCGAGCAGACAGGAAGAAGGACTGTACGGCACCTTTTTTCCGTCAGCAGCAGTCTGGGGAATCTGGAGCAGCCGTCCGCCTCCGCGCTGGGTGCATCGTCCCAGCCAGGAGCAACTGGCGTTTCTCTCCCATCGCCAGCGGCAGGTGTTACTATCAGTCGATGGACGAAGAAGCCTTCGTGATGTGGGTCAGCTGCTCCAGTGTGCACCGGAGCAACTGATCACGTTGCTGGATGAGCTCGAAGCCAGAGGTTTGATTACGAGCGATACCGGTCATCACCATGGGCGTGCAGGCGGGTAAATACCCGCCGTCGGCGCCTGCCGCTTTGCACGTATGAACAGACAAGTGCTCAGTTGCTCTGACCCTTCACTTGGATCATCCTCTTTTTGATCGGAAAAGCACCTACGGAATGAGGACGATCTTTCCAGAGACACGATGGCTTTCTGCAAGCCGATGGGCCTCTGCCGCCTGGTCGAGTGCAAAGGTGGCTCCGATACGGATAGATAACACCCCTTGCGCCAGCAACTCAGAGAGTTCACGCAACCCTTTCGGATGAGGCACGATATAAATCACCTGAGGGATGATCGCGCGAACTGGAACCGAG
>JAFMRP010001352.1 GCA_017354095.1 Ktedonobacteraceae bacterium | reverse complement strand
TTGCGTACCCGGTGCGCTCGGCGGATAAAATCCCTGTTGCCAACCAGCAGCGAGCCAACAGGAGCACTCAACCCTTTCGAAAGGCAGAACATGAGCGAATCAACGCTGTTGGCCAGCACAGCAGGCGAGACATTGAGCGCAGTGGCGGCATTAAAGATGCGCGCCCCGTCCATATGTATCGCAAGGTGATGCTCATGGGCCAGGTCAGCAATAGCCTTTACCTGTTTCGCACTCAGCACGGTCCCGCCGCAATAGTTGTGCGTATTCTCGATGCAGACGAGCGCGGTAGGAGCCACATGTTCATCACTCTCATCGGCGATATTGGCCTTTACCTTCTCCAGGTCGAGCGTGCCATCAGCGTTGGTTGGGATGACACACATCGGCGCGCCCCCGAGGGTGGATGCCGCGCCCCCCTCATAGAGATAGATATGCGACTGGTTCCCAACGATCACAGAACGACCGCGCCCGGCATGAGTCATTACTGCCGTGACGTTTGCCATCGTGCCGCTGGGTACAAAAAGTGCCGCCTCTTTGCCCAGCCGCTCGGCGGCCATCTCCTGCAGGCGATTAATGGTGGGATCTTCGCCATAGACATCATCTCCCACTTCCGCCCGGTACATAGCTTCGCGCATAGCGGGTGAGGGGTGTGTCACTGTGTCGCTACGTAGATCGATAAACATGCTGAACTACCTTTCCTACAGTCGTAATCGCTGCGATGCTGGTGAATGATGATACTCTAGCCGAGCTACTGCCAACGTGTAGCTCCATCGTGTTCTCTAGTAGTATACTTCAAAGCCGTGGGGGCGACGCAAATGATGATAGCTCAAGCATATGAACCACGAACCTTGCCCTCTCCTTCAGCTTTATGGTATACTCGACGGGTAATGTAATTTTGTTGAGAACAGGAGAAGTGTACATCGTGGGCGCAACGTGCTTCAGGTCAAGACTCAGCGGTATCCGCTAAGCTGGCCTGTATTGATTAAGAACCTCAACACTTTTTCTTCTTCATTGAGCTTCTTCCTTTCCTCGATTGATACCGCGGAAAGAGAATAGAATCAGGCCCGGCAGTGGATCAGGCTGTCTGAGGGCGATTCTAGGCTTCTTTCCTTGCTTCATCTGCAATTTGCCCATTCTCTTCCTCAGATAGTGCCGAACAGCTTGAGAGGCTTGTGGCGTCGTGCTGCTCCTGCCTGTCACATCGACTGGCTGAAAAGGAGAAATTTTTATGACAGTGCGACATATCAGTAGTACGAGCACAAAAATAGGAGGACGAAAACCTCAGTCAGTTCCAACAAATTGGGATGCATTGACCGAATGGTACGATGGCTGGGTAGGCAGAGATGGCAGCGCGCTGCACCGCGAACTGGCCATCCCGGCGACAATCGATCTGCTGGCTCCTCGGCGTGGTGAACGAATTCTGGACGTGGGAGCGGGCCAGGGTGTCCTGGCTCCACATATTGCCGCCGCACAGGCTGACTATGTTGGAGTCGATGCCAGTCTACGGCTGATACAGCGCGCACGCAAGCATCACGGACGTCTGGGAACGTTCTTAGTGGGTGATGCCTGCCATCTACGCCAGTTGTCAGACCTGCATCCTGGAAGCTTTGATGGCGCTGTTTTTCTCCTGAGCATTCAGGATATGGACCCGCTGCCCTCGGTTCTGGAATCGGCTGCGTGGGCCTTGCGCGGCGGAGGGCGGATCGTGATATTAATGATCCATCCCTGTTTTCGGGTGCCCCGCCAGAGCGGATGGGGCTGGCAAGAGGAACGAAAGTTGCAGTACCGGCGTATCGACAGCTACCTGACCCCGCTTTCTGTACCGCTGAAAGAGTATGCTAACGGACGGCGTGGGCACAGCCTGTCCTTCCACCGGCCTTTGCAGCACTATATCAATGATCTGGCTAAGTGCGGTCTGCTGCTCGATCGCATGGAGGAGATCACAACCTATAAAGTCGCAAGCGGACCAAGGGCACGGGCTGAAAACAGAGCCTATCAAGAGATCCCACTATTTATGGGGCTGCGAGCACGCAAAATCTCAATTGACTCAATTGAGCAGAGACGTTGAGCAATTGATTGCCGT
>JAFMRP010000317.1 GCA_017354095.1 Ktedonobacteraceae bacterium | reverse complement strand
GGGCGGAGGGGTGAATTCGCTCGCCGTCGCGCCATAGATCGAGCGGCTATGCCGGCGCATCCAATCGCCGATTGCAGCCAGTGTGGCGCGAGCGCGTGGATCGAACTCACCGCGCGCTGTTGGGCCGACGTTCAATAGCAGGTTACCGCCTTTTGAGACGCCATCGATCAGCATGCGTGTGAGCAGAGCGGGTGACTTCCAGTCCAGGTTATCACGGTCATAGCCCCAGCTGCCGTTGAGTGTCTGGCAGGCCTCCCAGATGACTCGCTTGCCGTCGGCCTCGACCCAGCCGCGTGGCTGTACCTGTTCGGGCGTGCGGAAGTCGCCCTCGACCTCGGTGCGATTGTTGATCAAGATATCTGGTTGCAGTTCGCGGACCATGCGTACCAGGCTTTCTGACTGCCAATCCTCTTTGCCTTTGCCTTTTGACCAGCCCCAATTATGGCCTGAATAGGAGAAATCCATCCACAGGATGTCGATCTTGCCGTAGTTGGTCAGCAGTTCGCGCACCTGGCCATGGAGGTAGGTGGCGTATTTGCGTATGTCACGTGAGCTGTTGCGTTCGCGGAATTCCAGGTCGTCGCGTTGTGGAT
This sequence comes from Ktedonobacteraceae bacterium, assembly GCA_017354095.1. Classification (GTDB taxonomy): domain Bacteria; phylum Chloroflexota; class Ktedonobacteria; order Ktedonobacterales; family Ktedonobacteraceae; genus Bu33. The sequence goes on along the minus strand of JAFMRP010000317.1, from coordinate 5,546 downwards.
GGAGGCCATCCACAGGGAATTCCGGGTGATGCCAGTCGATTAAGGAGTGGTAGAAGCCGATTTTCAGGCCTTCAGCGCGGAAGGCGTCGACCCACTCGCGGATCAGATCGCGTCCGGCTGGCGTGTTGGTTGCTTTATAGTCGGTCAACTGGGAGTCCCAGAGGCAGAAGCCATCGTGATGCTTGGTCGTGATGACCGCATAGCGCATGCCAGCCTGCTTTGCGGAGCGTGCCCATTCGGTGGGGTTATAGAGATCGGGGTCAAAGTGATCGAAATAGCGCTGGTAGTGCTCATCGGTGAGTCGTTCACGATTTTTAACCCATTCGTGGCGTGCTGGCAGGGAGTAGATTCCCCAGTGAATGAAGAGGCCGAACCGATCGTGGACAAACCACTGGTGCTGCTTCTTGACGGCTATCTCTGGCGTCATGAGTAAACTGCCTTTCTAACTAAAAAGTACGGTATATGCTTCCTGGTAAGTCAGGTTGGGCTGGTCTGTCCGGTAAGCAGGCGTCGTACTTCGGCCTGGTATTCGGCAATGACCGTTTGAACATGCGATTGCATAGCCTGCGCAGCGGCTTCAGGCTGACCAGATTTGATCGCATCGAGAATCTCCGTATGCTGCTCGGCTGATTTGAGAAGGGAGCCGGGTGCGCCCCCTGTGACCAGCCGGATGGCCCAGCGCTGCAGGCGAAAAGTGGTGGCCACGGTTTCCGCCAGGAACGGATTATGCGAGGCCTGAGCGATGCCCTGGTGGAAGGCGATATCAGCTTCGATAAACGTTTCCCACTGACCTGTTTCGGCCCCCAGGCGATTATGTTCGACTGCCTCTTCGAGTGCTCGCACCTCCGAGTGAGTGATGCGCTCGGCGGCGAGGCGGGCGGTGAGGGTTTCTTGCAGGGATCGAAACTCGAAGAGCGCTAAAATATGCTCAGGGTCAACTGGCATAGAGAGGTTGATGGCGGCGGTTGCTCTAGGATATTCGCCGTTCGCGACGTAGATGCCGCTGCCCCGGCGTGTGCGTACCAGCCCGCGCGCGGTGAGCAGTTTGACGGCTTCGCGCACCATGGCTCGACTGACGCCCAGTTGCTCGCCCAGATTCTGCTCGGTTGGCAGGCGGTCGCCTGGACGCAGGCCAGATGTGTGAATGAAGTCGACGATTTTCTCGGCAATGGTCTCATATCCTGGCCGATACGTGCTCGTCGTAGACCGGGACATATGCTCTTTCCTCCCCAGTACCCACTAAAGATAAGTAAGACTTATATGGATGTATGTGTATTGTAACACACAAGTTGATAATCGTGGAAGCTCTCGTACTATATTATCTCCATTCCCGAGAGGGCGCTTTGCTGCTGTATTAAGCATACTATTATATGCTGAAGCGTAGTATGAGTATGATACATTGTAGAAGTAATCAAGCCAGGAAAAGGGCTGGAAAATGGGACATTTGACAGAGGCTAACCTTATAGAAGGCGTTGTACACTCTTTACGAAGTAGCTTATGCTGGTATCGATAAAGGGTGAGCAATATTATGGACGCGATACGGATACAAAGTAAGCAGAAACGCAAGAGTGATGCTGGAGAAGGGAGAAAGCGTGGCGGGAAGAGGCGTGGGCGTATCTATGTGCGCAATGCGGCTCGTGGAGCTCTGCTGTTGCTTTTTCTGCTGGGGCTAGCTCTGTCACTGTTGCCGCAGGGAAGGGGATTTGCACGTTCCGCGCTGCTGCTGCCTGCTCTGGTAAGCGCATCAGAGCCGCCGTTGCTGGTCGCAAGTGGGGAGCGGGTGCGGCACCGGCAGATGACCGTGCCGTCAAGCAATGGGACCGTCTATCTTGATCTGTACGAGCCGAGCGGATCGACCCCGGCGCTCTCCGCGGCGCGTGGTGGCATCTTAATCGTGCCCGGCGCAGGTGATAATCGCCAGGTGCCGCAACTCATCAACCTCTCGCGGGCGCTAGCACGTACCGGTCTGGTAGTGATGGATATGGTAACACCGACACTGATGAACTACGATCTTTCCGCTCAGGACGGTGATGCGGTGGTGCAGGCTTTTCGGGCGCTGGCGCGTCAACCTGGTATGGAGGGAAGGCGCATAGGTATGCTGGCCTTTAGCGCTGGTGTGCCTTTGACTAGCTTTGCCGCAGCTGATGAGCGCATCCGTGACCAGGTAGCGTTTATGGCCGTCTTTGGTGGTTATTTCCAGACCGAGAGCCTGCTGCGTGCCTTTGGACGTCGCGCTATTGATATCGATGGTAAAACGGAGCATTGGCAGCCGACCGAGGTGCCAATCCAGGTCATGGGAAATATGATTACCCAGGCGTTGCCACCCGCCGAGAGCGAGCGTATCAAGGGCGCTCTGCCGCCGAAAGGGAAGCCTCTGACGCCAGGGGAATTGGCCCAGTTTTCAACGGCGGGGCGCGCGGCCTACGAACTGCTGATGGGGAACGCGCCCGCTGAGGTGGAGCAGAATATTGCTGCGCTGCCGCCAGCCAGTCATGCTCTGTTGAATGAGCTTTCGCCCAGTCGAGTACTGGCGCAGATACGTGCTCCGATTTTCTTACTACATGATCGCAACGACGCGTCTATTCCCTGTACCGAATCGCGTGCCTTCGCGGCCGCGCTGCAGCGTTTGCATCATCCGTATGACTATGTAGAGTTTCACATCTTTGACCATGTCGAGATGCGCTCTCATCTTGAAGCTGGTCAATTATTGGGAGATGGTACGCGGTTGTTGCTACTGATGAGTAGATTGTTTGCCAATGTCTCATAGTGGGCAGAAAGGAGTGTCCTTATGTTGCAGTTAGCGTGGTTGATACTAGGTGTGCTGGTTGGATTGCTCGCTGCTGCTGCTTATCAGCGCACGAGATTGGGGCAATGGCTTTTCCTGGTAGGAACCGGTGGGTTGTTAGCTATTGTGGCCGGTTGGTTGGGTGTGTGGCTGTTGGGTAGCTTCTTTGCCACGGCAGTGGCGCTTTGGATTGCTATTGCGGGGGTGGTGTTATGTGCATGGAAAGTGGCTAATTGACCTTTTCAGTTTGCTCCGCTATACTACAATAGGCGCGGAGAAGCATGGAACGCGCCTTGTTTTTCGATCCGCTTGAAGGATTTTGAAATTGAGGATACTGGAATTAGAGAGCAATTAGGGAAGGGAATGCAACCATGCTGCCCCAGAGCGAATCCATGCGCGGGCGCATTCTCGCAGCCGCCGTGAAATTGTTTGCGGAATATGGCTATCATGCAGCGCCGATGCGTGACATCGCGATGCTAGCGGGCATTCAGGCCGCCAGCATTTACCATCACTATCCCAATAAGCAAGCGCTCCTGGTTGAGATTATGGAGACATCTATGCGGCGTCTCAACGAGGGATTGGAGCGCATCCTGCGCGAATTTGACGATCCTATGCAGCGTTTGCAGGAGGCGGTAGCGTATCACATTGACCTGCATACGCGCAACAAGCAAGAGTTCTTTATCATCGATACAGAGATGCGTGCGCTAGAAGGTGAGAACCGTGCCTATATTCTATCGCTGCGTGACAGGTGCGAATCGCTGTTTCAAGAGATACTCAGCGATGGTATGGAGCGCAAGATTTTTCGCCATACCGATGTGAAGGTTGCCTCGTATGCCATTATCTCCATGTGTACCGCGCTTGCAACCTGGTTTCGTCCTGGAGGCCGGCTCACTGTGCAGCAGGTTACCGCTATTTATCTCCAGACAATCACGCATGGTCTGCTGCTGGCAGAAGAGAGGCCGCAAACGCAGGTGGAATAAGGGCATATTTCACCCCCTTTTTCTGCAGCAGGAGCTGCAGGACCTCTAGCAGATCTGCCAGAGGATAGCGGGCTGTGATCAGAGCCTCGGTATCGACGTGTCCACCGGAGATGAGATCCAGAGCCTGGGCGAAGTAAGCGGGTGTGTGGTGAAAGACGCCTCTGGTTGTGATCTCGTCGTAGTGGAGGGGGCGAGTTTCGAGGGTGACTGTAGTGCCGGAGGCACAGCCGCCGAAGAAGTTCACCAGGCCACCTGGTCGGACAATGCGTGTTGCCAGTGACCATGTTTCGGGGGTACCAACGGCTTCGATGACGATATCAGCGCCGCGCTGGCCTTCTGTCTCAGCGCGTACTGCGGTGCATTGCTCCTGATATGAGAGCGAGCTGACATCTATAGTGTGAGCAGCTCCAAAGCGTTTGCCAAGGGCGAGGCGCTCCTCTCCTCTACCAGTGAGAATAACGTGTGCGCCACGCAAACTGGCCAGTGCGGTTAAAAGAAGGCCCAGTGGGCCAGCGCCGAGAATGGCCACGGTATCGTCACGTCTGACTTCGCTGGCATCGATGCCATGTAGTGCGCAGGCCAGGGGCTCGCTCAATGCCGCAGCGAGAAACGAAGTGTGTGGCGGCAGTAGATAAGTATTCTGGCGCACAATCCGCTCTGGCACCAATAGGTATTCGGCGTAGGCTCCATTCAGCAGGAGGAGATCTTCACACAGACTGTACCTGCCGCGCTGGCAGTAGAAGCAGTGCAGGCAAGGGGCAGAATTGGCGACGACTACGGTATCGCCTTCACGGCATTGTGTTACCTGGCTGCCTATTGCCGCGACCACACCCGCGACCTCGTGACCAAAGCCGGCAGGGGTCTGGTGGAAGAGCAGGGGGTGTCCCCGGCGATAGGTTTTTATATCAGTGCCACAGGTGGTGGCTGCCGCGACCTGAAGGAGCACATCGCCTGGACCAACCCGGGGTAGCGGGCACTCTTCCATGCGTACATCCTGTGGAGCGTAAAACATCGCTGCAAGCATAAGCATTATACCTCAGAATGAAAAGTGGAAAGCACATTGCAGAAAGAATATAGCGCGCTAATCCTGGCGCGTCAATGCCTTTTAGCGAAAAGAGCAATAGATTTTGCAACAGGGGGGAGGGACAATCGCTTTTGGGTTGTGTGTTTCTGGCGATCAAGGTATAATTGCTTGCAAGTTGTCGTTCTTATACGCCCGGCCGAATTGGAACATTTGCATAGGAAAACGTTTCTAGTTATGAAGTAAATTCATCGGGAAGCAGAATTCATAAGTTGGAATAGCAGGAGCGAGGTACAGAGTGAATAATATCAATCAGGTTTGTCCGCAGTGTGGGACCCAGCTTGCTGCCGGTCAAATGTTTTGTAACAACTGTGGGAGACATCTGGAAACTGGCGGTGTGGACCCAACGCAGCGTGCGTCAAATACTGGTTCGCCGTCCAATCCTGGGTATGGGCAGCAGGTAGGACCAACCCAGTACGCGGGAGGAAATCCCTCTCAATATGAGTATACCAACTATGGTGGTGGTCAGGCGCCACCTCCGCCACCGGGAGGGAGCGGTTACGAGATTCCTTCGTCAACACCATATCCGTCGCAGACCAGCTATCCCTCTGCCCCAACATATCCGTCGCAGACCGGCTATCCCTCCTCGGGAGGGGGATTCCCGCCTCCTGGTGGATTTCCCCCGCAGAAGCAGGGCCCCAATGTCGGTCTGATTGTGGGGATTATTGCGCTGATAGTAGTGGTAGTTGGCGGCGGCCTG
>JAFMRP010001351.1 GCA_017354095.1 Ktedonobacteraceae bacterium | reverse complement strand
AGATGCCCTGTTTAGCGATGCGCATGACCTGTCGGCCCAGGCGAACTGCGGTGACCACGCGTAAGATATCAGAGGAGAGCAGCACACTGTCAGAGGCGCTAGTTGCTGCGGTGAGGCCCTGTGCTCCCAATGCCATGCCGATAGATGCTGCCGCAAGGGCGGGCGCATCGTTGATCCCGTCGCCGACCATGAGTACCGTGTGTCCCCGTTGCACGAGATCCTGGACCACTTGTACTTTCTTTTCTGGCAAACAGCGTGCGATGATATGATCTACCCGGGCTAGACGTCCGATGTGCTGCGCGACCACCTCATGATCACCAGTAAGCAAAACGATGTGTTTGATGCCTTGTTTCTTGAGCGCGGGGGCGAGGCGTGTCAGCTCAGCTCGTGGCTGGTCTTCCAACACCACCAGTCCAATGCACTGTCCATCAAATGCTACGAAGCTGCCGATTTGTCCACGTGCCGTTCGTCGTTCTCTTTCCTCCAGGAGTTCCGGTGGCAGAGCAATCTGCAGATGCCGCATGAAGGTACGATTGCCAACAGCCACAACCGTTTCCAGATGTCCATACTGTGCAGTATCTTCTCCATCCTCTTCCATGAGTACCTTCCCTTGTATCCCTTTCCCAAAGATCTCTTCCACATCGCTAGCCGAATGCAAGCTCAATTTGCGTTCCTGAGCGGCTTCTACAATGGCCCGAGCCAGGATATGATTGGAGAGAAGCTCGACTGAGGCAATCGCCCGTAGAATCTGCTTTTCTTGCCATGCTCGCTGTCCCCTGGATGCTATTTTCCCCTGAGATACGATGATTTGCGTGACCTGTGGTGTTCCCAGCGTCAGTGTCCCTGTCTTGTCAAAAACAGCCACATCGGCCTCACCAAGTAGCTCTATTGCTCCACCATTTTTGATGATAATGCCATGACGGGCGGCGACATCGATCCCTGCCATAATCGCGATCGGAGTAGCGAGGATGAGCGGACAGGGGGTTGCAACAACCAGTACTGCCAGTGCATAGACACTGTTGCCAGAAAGGAGCCAGGCTGCTGACGCGAACAGGAGTGTGACCGCCGTAAAAACCACGCTATAACGGTCAGCCAACCGATGAATAGGCGCTTTCTGCTCCTGGGCTTGCTGGACCAGGTGAATAATCTGGGCATAGTGACTTTCAGCACTGCGCTTGTTTGCACGCACATGGAGCACGCTGTCAAGATTCACACTGCCAGAGAGGACAGGCATGCCTGGTATTTTCCGCACCGGCAGAGGCTCACCGGTCAGATCTGCTTCGCTCACACTCGCTTCCCCTTCGAGAATGATGCTATCCACCGGGACCATCTCGCCTGGTTTGATCACAATGGTCATGCCAATCTCGATGGCCTCCGTTGGTATATCCAGAAGCTGATCGCCCTGTACGAGGTGTGCCTGGCGTGGTACGCGTTCAGCAAGCGCCGTCAACGAGCTACGCGCGCGTCTCAGCGCGTATGCTTCCAGCGCTTTACCGCCTGAAAGCATCAGCACGATGACGGCCCCCGCCAGGTATTCGCCTAACCAGAGTGAGCCGAGGATCGCCAATGCAGCAATGAGATCGATACTCAATTCTCGGTGGAGAAGTTGCCGGAGGATATCCCATACCAGTGGAATGCCGCCGCATAATACCACGATTAATTGAATCCAGTGCGCCAGCTCTTTCCAGCCAAGAAACCAGGCGAATATGCTCAGCGCGAGCAGGAGAAGCGAGGCCAGGGGCAATGGATAGCGTTTGAGTGCCGTTCCTATTACTCCAGACACCTGTTCCCACCGGGTTGGTGGAACCGTTTGCTGAAGCAGGGGCTGTGCTTGGTGACCGGCTTCAGTCTGCATCACCCGCGGATCACGAGTATGGAGCATGATATTCCTCTCTACTTTATCAGGCATGCAACGTCACCATTCCATGCTTGATCCAGTCCTGTTCTGGCACGTTCTATTGATAGAATACTGTCTGATGATCACAATGGCGTCACCAAATCCCACCATCACGTCACAGGAAAATCACTGCCAGAAACGGAGGAATGGCTCCTGCAAGAAAGCGAGATCAGAAGGCCCGCCTT
>JAFMRP010000316.1 GCA_017354095.1 Ktedonobacteraceae bacterium | reverse complement strand
ACACAGCGTGTTGTCAACGCGACGCAGAGGGCGGTGCAGGGGACTGCTAACGCGCTGGGAACCACCCAGGCCAATATTAATGCCACCGCGACCGCTATGGGCAACAACGCCGCCATGGCGACGGCTTCCAGCGAAGCTGCCACCGCGACGGCCAGCGCTTTTAGCGATATGTTGACCCGGGCAACCAGCGGTAAGCCCGTGCTGGATGATCCACTCAGCGATAATAGCGGTCCAGGCAAGTGGGATGAGGGCAGCCCCTCAACCAATACAGGCTGCACCTTCCAGGGGCTGTACAATGTGCAGGAAGCCACACAGGGCTACCTTCAGCCCTGCATCGCGGAGGCCAGCAATTTCTCTGATTTTAGCTACCAGATTTCTCTCAGCATCACGCAGGGCTATCAGGGGCGGGCAGGACTGCTCTTTCACGTGGATAGCTCGAAAAAGGCATTCTACTTCTTTCATATCGGCACTGACAACACCTATGCCCTGGACCTGTATCAGGGGACGGGGAAGGTTGATACGCTCAGTCGTGGTCTGAGTTATACCATCAGCGCCGGGTTGAATCAGTCCAACCAGTTGGCCGTGATTGCTCATGATACGACCTATGACCTGTTCATCAACGGCGGTTATGTGGCTTCTGTGACTGATGGGACGCTCGGGGCGGGCAAGGTTGGCGTGGCCGTCATCGACAATGGTACGCCTGTCACGGCCCAGTTTAGCGATGCGAAAGTCTGGCAGGGGCGTTCCTGAAAATCGAAAAACGAAACTTGACAAACCGCATACGCTCTGATATGCTTCGCGTAATACATATCAGGCGATGAACGGGACGAGTAGTTATTGTTCTGTGATGGTCCGAAGAGATCGGGCTGGCAGAGAGCTGCGGGCAGGTGCGACGCAGTACAGGCATAATGAAATCCACCCGGGAGCCTGCGCGATAAGCGCCAACGGTGCCTCCGTTAACGGGCAGGAATGAGTTCTGGCCAGAGCTGTGAGTCCGGGCCGGAAGAATCAAGGTGGCACCACGATGCACGCTTTTTTCAGCGCCGTCGTCCTTCAAGGGACGGGCGCTTTTTTTGTTGTATTGGGGTGGTTTATAGTACCAAGGAGATGATTATGCTTGACCTGGCATTTATTCGCAGCAATCCAGAGGTAGTAAAAGAGGCCGCACGCGTCAAAAATAATCCCATCGACATCGACGCGTTGCTGGCGCTGGACCAGCGCGTTCTAGCCTTGCAGAAAGAGGTAGAAGAAACCCGCACCGAGCAGAACCAGCTCTCGAAGAAGATCCAACAGGCAGCGAAGGAGAAAAACGTCGAGCTGCGCAACGAACTGATTGCACGTGGCAAGCAGTTCTCAGAGCAAATCAAGGAGAAAGAGCCGATCCTGAACAGCCTGCTGGAAGAGCGCTATAATATGTTGCTGCTCGTACCAAACATTCCTGATCCCAGCGCACCTATAGGCAAAGATGAGAACGATAACGTGCCCATCCGCTACTGGGGTGAGCAGCCGCGCTTCGATTTTGAGATGCGCGACCATTATGATCTGATGCAGCGGCTGGATATGGTCGACATTGAGCGTGCAGTGAAGGTGGCTGGATCGCGCAGCTATATGTTGAAAGGGGATGCGGCACGTCTGGAGCTGGCGCTGATTCATTTCGCGCTGAATCGCATGGCGGACAAGGGCTTTACGCCGCTGATTGTGCCAGCGATGGCACGCGACTTCTGCTTCATCGGCAACGGCCAGTTTCCCAAGGGACGTGACCAGGTCTATCACCTGGAGGATGAGGACACATACCTGGTTGGCACTGCCGAGGTCTCGATTACGGGCATGTATAAGGACGAGATTCTGAAGCTGGAGGAATTGCCTCTGAAGTTTGTCGGCTACTGTCCCTGCTTCCGCAAAGAGGCTGGCACCTACGGCAAGGATACGCGGGGTGTGTTTCGTGTCCACCAGTTCACCAAAGTGGAGCAGTACATCATCTGCCAGGCCAGCCATGAGGAGTCGATTCGCTGGTTTGAGCACCTGATCCAGAATGCCGAGGAGCTGGTTCAGGCGCTGGAGCTTCCTTATCGCGTGGTCAATGTCTGCACAGGCGATATGGGCGATGGCAAGGTAGGGATGTATGATCTGGAGTGCTGGGTACCGAGCGAGAATCGTTATCGTGAGACGCATTCGTGCTCATATCTGCATGACTGGCAGGCTCGCCGTGCCAATCTTCGCTATCGTGATGAGGAGGGCAAGGTCAGGTTTGTCTATACACTCAACAACACGGCCATCGCCATGCCGCGCATTCTGATCCCACTGCTGGAGAATCACCAGCAGGCTGATGGCAGCGTGCGCATCCCTGAAGCGCTGCGTCCCTACATGGGCGGGCAGGAATATATACGCCCACGCTAAATGTTTAGCCGGGAGGTGGATGCAGGAGGACCAGCTTGTCGCCGGTCCTCCGTAACCGGAGAGAGGGATGGTTCTACAGCCTGGTCGCGTGCTAAAGTCGAATAATCTCGCCTTTGGCGCTCATCTTTTCATCGTCGATAGAGAGCAGGCCGATGCTGCATGCTGGCTGGCGGCGTCGATCTGTGGCGCTGCCAGGATTGAAAAGCAGCTGTCCATCGTGCTCCTGGTTGTAGGGATTATGGCTATGGCCGAACACCACGACCCGTGCATTGGGAAACTCGCGCCGCGCCGTCTGGGCGTAGCGTGATGCCTCACCAAGGATATGTACAATCCCGATGCGGCAGCCGCCGATCGTCACTTCGCGTTTGACTGGCAGTTTCAGCACTACCTCTTCACGTTCAACATTGCCCTGTACCGCTACGACTGGCGCTATGGTTTCGAGCTCTGCCAGCACGGAGAGAATCGAGAGGTCGCCGGCATGGATGATCAGCTCAACGTTGTCAAAATGTTTCCAGATGGCATCTGGCAGGGCTTTAAAGTGAGGTATATGGGTATCGGATATCACTCCTACACGATGCAGCATACGGTTTGCTCCCACTATATTCAGATGATAGTATGAAGTGTTTACACTTTTTGCTTACAGATAGCCCGGTGGGCCTGTCACTATTGATAGATCATTCATTCAGGATATCATAACGTATGCGTGTTGCGGTTATCGCAGATATACACGGCAACCAGTTAGCGCTGGAAGCTGTTTTACAGGACCTGGCACAGCAGCCGAAGATCGATCAGCTGGTCATCGCGGGCGATCTCTGCCTGAATGGTCCGTGTCCCGCTGAAGTATTAGAGATCGTGCGGAGTCTGAACTGTCCTGTTTTGCAGGGCAACGTGGATAGCGAGGTTGTCAGCGACAAACCCAGGCGTGGTGAGAAAAAAAGCAATATGATTGCCTGGGTGCGCAAACAGATCGGCGATGCGGGCCTGGCCTACCTGGCCGCTCTCCCCTTCTCTCATCTTGTCAACAATCCCAGTGGCAGCGATCTGCTGGTCGTCCATGCCAATCCACTCAACCAGGACGAGGCTATCTTTCCTACAGCGCCTGACAGCATGTTGGAGCACTTTCTTGATGGGCTGGATAAAACCATTGGGGCGCTGGCCTTCGGTCATTATCACGTTGCTTATCAGAAGCGCTGGCGTCATCTGCTGCTCGTCGATACTGGTAGTTGTGGGCTGCCACGCGACGAAGATCTGCGTGCTGCTTATGTCATCCTCACCTGGCGCGATGGCACCTGGCAGGCTGAACATCGTCGTATCCCCTATGATGTCAAAGCCGTCGTCCAGCAGATCAAAAAAAGCGGTATGCCTAATCCTGAGAAACGCATCAAGGTGCTTACCACAGCCAGGTATTAAAAAATAATATGGCGCGGGAGGCCAGTGGATGCTGGTTCCCGCGCCATTCTCTACATCAGCGAGAATGATCCTTTAACGTTCTCGCGCTAATTGTTCATCACGCTCTACAGTTCGTTTCGCAATACCGAGCAGCATGCAGTCGGGCTCCGCAATGGCTGCAGCATCCAAATGATCCTCTTCCCCCAGATAGCTGGCGGCATCACCAATGTCGATCAGCTCCAGTTCCTCAATAATTGCCCGTAACTCTCCAGTCGTAGCCACTTTTCAATTCTCCCTGTTGATAAAAAATCGTACAAGGCCTGATTCACTACCCACCTATACACCGGGAATCCACCACCAACAATGTATGCACCGGATGATCAAAACGTCATAAACATAAGCAATTCAGACATAATTTAGAAGAGTGAATTGTTGCCTCTATGTTAGAGATACGAGTGGTATGGATCAGTTATCCCACCTATTCCAGAAAATAGGCCAAAAAGGTTACTCGCGGGAGGAGGCAAGCGCATGACTCCAGCTTCGCAAACGTGATATACTGGCAGGGACAACACGAATGTAGCAAAGAGGGCAAACAGTAAAACCGTCAAGGCAGGTATCTATCACGCCGGGCGACGATACTCGCGTCGAGAACAAACCATTCCCAGCGATACAGAGCGGCGCGTTACTTGTGCGCATAGACGGCTGTGGCCTGTGCGGAACTAAAACGATATTTTACACAATTGCAGGAGAAATGCATGGCAAATAATCATTATAACGTCGCGGTGATTGGCGCGGGGCCAGGTGGCTACGTCGCAGCCATTCGCGCGGCTCAGCTTGGAGCCAGGGTAGCTATTGTCGAAAAACAGTATCTTGGAGGCACCTGCCTCAACGTTGGCTGCATTCCCTCCAAGGCGATGCTGCACGTAGCCGAGGTACTGCACAACCTGGAATCGGTGGGCGACCTTGGCATCACGCTGCCCCAGCCGCCGGTCTTCGACATGGCAAAAGCCACCAGCTTTAAAGATAAAGTCGTCAAGCGCATGACCAGCGGTGTTGGCACGTTGATGAAGGCCAACAATATCGACGTTTATGACGGGCTGGGCACTGTCGACGCGTCGCGCAATGTCACAGTCAAGCTCAATGATGGTTCAACCACGCAGTTCAGCACTGACAAGATTATTCTGGCGACCGGCTCGGTACCACTGATGCCACCCATGCCTGGTATCGATAGCAAGAACGTTATCAACAGCGACACCTGCTGGAATCTGCCCAAAAAGCCTGATAGTCTGATCTGCGTTGGTGGCGGTGTGATCGGCATAGAGCTGGCCTGCATGTTCAATGCCATTGGCACGAAAGTCACCATTCTGGAGATGTTGCCGAATATTCTGGCACCTGTGGATGAAGAGGTGCGCCGCCTGCTGGTGCGCATCCTTAGCAAGCGCGGGATTGAGATCGTGACCGGCGCGAAGGTGGAGGGTATTGAGGGCAACAGCAAGCAGAAGAAGGTTATCGCCACCACGGATAAGGGTCAGCAGAGCTTCAGCGCTGAGTATGTGCTGATGGCGGTCAGCCGGCGCGCCAATACCAGCGGCCTTGAGCGTCTGATGGAGCAGGGGCTGGACACGGATCGCGGGCGTGTGCGTGTCAACGAGAAGATGGAGACGAACCTGCCCGGTATCTATGCGATCGGCGACCTGGTACATGGTGCAGGCCTGGCTCACGTGGCTTCGACCGAGGGCGAAGTGGCCTCGGAGAACGCGATGGGTCATGAGGCAAAGATGGACTACCATGTCGTACCGAACCCGATTTACACCTTCCCCGAAGTCGCGTTTGTTGGTTTGACGGAGGCTGAGGCCAAACAGCAGTATCCAGAGGCGCGTGCCGAGCGCTTCCCCTGGGCCGCCATCGGCAAAGCTGTCGCTATGGACGAGACAGAGGGCTTTACCAAGGTTATCATCGGGAAATATGGTGAGATCCTGGGGGCTCATATCATCGGACCTGACGCCACCAATCTGATTAGTGAGTACTCCGTTGCGATGCGCGGGGAGTTGACCGCCGATGAGATTGTCGAGACCATTCATCCCCATCCGACGCTCAGCGAGGGGCTGCGTGAGGCGGTGCTGGCCGTGGAAGGCCGTCCGATACACGTTGGGCCAAGGCAGCCCGCACGGGCACGTTAGCATTCAAGGGTTGATGGGGCCCTGGTGGGCTGGCGCTACCCACCAGGGCTTTGTTTTTTTCGTAAAAACTCGAGGTTGCGAAAACTTGTGCCAAAAAGCGTCACAAAGCGTCACAGCCGCCTCCCAGGCCGATTCACAAGCGTCACGGGAAGTGTCACAAAGCGTCACCAGGCG